>DATACE010000185.1:0-9534 GCA_036259215.1 Burkholderiales bacterium
GGAAGCAGCAGAAGTGGCTCGAGGTACCGAGGCTTTAGAAGTACGGCACGCCCTGCGTATTCACGTACAGCGAGTAAAGCGACGTCGTCGCCGCCATGAACAGGCGGTTGCGCTCGACGCCGCCGAAGCAGACGTTGGCGCAGCGCTCGGGCAGGTCGATGCGGCCGATGAGGCGGCCGTCAGGGTTGAAGACGTGCACGCCGTCCAGGCCCTCGGCGCCCATGCCCCAGCCGCACCACAGGTTGCCGTCCATGTCGACGCGAAAGCCGTCGGGGGTGCCTTGCGGGCCGGCGTCGATGAGCACGCGCCGGTTGGCGAGGGTTTTGCCGCCCTTGACGTCGTAGGCGAGGATCTTGCGCGGCACCGAGCGCGACTCGACGATGTACAGCACCGACTCGTCCGGGGAAAAGGCGAGGCCGTTCGGTTGGTTGATACCTTCTGCGACCACCGTGAGGTTGCCGTCCCAGCGGTACACGTGCGTCGGCAGCTCGGGCTCGGCCTTGGCGCCTTCGTACCAGCCGAGGATGCCGAAGCTGGGATCGGTGAACCAGATCGAGCCGTCGCTTTTGCACACGACGTCGTTGGGGGAATTCAGCTTCTTGCCCTCGAAGCTATCCACCAGGGTGGCGATGCGGCCGTCGGGCTCGGTGCGCGATACGCGCCGCCCGCCGTGCTCGCAGGTGACCAGGCGCCCCTGCCGGTCGCGCGTGTTGCCATTGGCATAGCCGGAGGGCTTGCGCCAGTCGCTCACCGCGCCGGTTCCCTCGTCCCAGCGCAGCATGCGGTTGCCCGGCACGTCGCTCCAGATCAGGCAACGCGCGTCGCCGAACCACACCGGGCCCTCGGCCCAGCGCGTGCCGGTGGCCAGGCGCTCGACTTTGGCGAGCGCCAGCCGGTAGCGCGCGAAGGCCCCGTCCACTTCCTTTACGGCGGCGTCCGGCAGCCGCTCACTGGGGTGCCATTGCGTCATTTCAGTCATCATACAAGGCACACTGGACGAGGAAGCCATGAAGACGGTTCTGATCACCGGCGCCGCCGGCGACGTTGGCACGCACCTGAGGCGCGAGCTGGCCGGCAGGTACTTGCTGCGCCTGTCGGACAAGCGGCCTCTGAAGCCGGCGAAGGGCGAGAAATACATGCGCGCCGACATCTCGAAGATGGCCGATGCGCTGCGCATCACGAGGGGCGTGGACGCCATCGTGCACCTGGGCGGCTATTCGGTCGAAGGGCCCTGGAAGGGCATCCTCCAGGCGAACATCGTCGGCTGCTACCACGTGTTCGAGGCGGCGCGGCGCAACGGCGTCAAGCGCATCCTGTTTCCCACCAGCAACCACGCCGTCGGCTTCTACCGCCGCGACCAAACCATCGACCACCGCGTCTACCCGAAGCCCGACAGCCGCTACGGCGTGTCCAAGGTGTTCGGCGAGGCGCTGGGCAGCCTGTACGCCGACAAGTACGGCCTGGAGGTGTTCATGATGCGCATCGGGAACGTGAACGCGAGGCCGATCGACAAGCGGCGCCTGTCGAGCTGGCTCAGCCCGCGCGACCTGGCGCAGCTTGTGTCGATCGGCATCGAGCATCCGGCCATCAAGTTCGAGATCGTCTACGGCATCTCGGGCAACCAGCGCGCGTGGTACGACAACGCCAATGCCGAGCGCCTGGGCTACCGCCCGCAGGACGATTCGGAGGCGTACGCCGACGAGGTGCTGGCGAAGGAGAAGCCCGGCGACCCGCGCGCCGAGCTGTACCAGGGCGGCGTGTTCGCGGTGGAGGAGACTATTCCGAACCCGGCGACGCCGAAGAGGACACGGACGCGATGAATATCCGACAGATTTACCTGTGGGATCAGGAAGTGCGCAGCGAGGGCGGACGTGCGCTCGCGACGCCGACTCGGCGGGTGGCCGCGGCAGCGGTGCTGGCCAACCCGTTCGCCGGCCGGCGGGCGATCGACGATTTCTCCGAGCTGGTGGACATGTCGGTGGCGGCGGGCAAGCTCCTCACCGAGCGTGCCCTGGGCGCGCTTGAGCCTCTCAAGCCGCGAGCCTACGGCAAGGCGGCGCTGGTCGGCACGGCAGGCGACCTCGAGCATGGCGCGGCGATGATCCATGTGCGCATCGGCCTCGCCATGCGCCAGGGCGCGGGCGGAGGGCCGGCGCTCATCCCCGGCAACGCGAAAACCGGCGCGCCCGGCGCGCCGATCGACATCCTCTTCGGCGGCCTCGAGGACGCCTGGGATTACGACGCCATGGACAGCATGCAGATTTGCGTGCCGGATGCGCCCAGGCCGGACGAAATCCTGCTGGCCGTGGCGTTCCTCGCCGGGTCGCGTCCGAACGCACGCATCCGGGGCGCTTCGCCGCAGGAAGTCAGCGAGCTCGTGCGCAAAATTCGCTCAACAGGCGGTTGAGCCGATCCGGCACCTCGAGCTGCGGGAAATGGCCGAGGCCGCTCAGGATCTCGATGTTCAGGTCCTTCACCCGGGCCTTGAGGAGATCCAGCCAGGGCGTGGTGTCGCCCGGCTGGATCGGCACGCGCTTTCGCTCGGTGTTGACGTACGTGCACTGCACCGCGAGCACCGGGACTCGCGCGGCCTGCACCGCGGCCTCCATGCTGCCCGCATCCCAGCGCGCCATGCGTGGGAAAAGCGCCGAGCCGACGTCCGAGGGAAGCTGCAGCGCCCGCTCGACGACGGCTTCGGATTGCGCGGACTTTCGCAGGAACATGGCTTCGAAAAACGGCCGCATGAAGGCCGCGTAGCCCTTCGCCTGGAGCGCCGCGCGCGCGTTGCGCTCGGCCGCTTCGGGGTCGCCCATGCCCTGGCGGCTGCCATCCACCAGCACCAGGCCCGCAATGCGCTCGGGATCGAGCCGCGCCGCTTCCAGCACCACGCGGCATCCCATGCTGTGTCCCACCAGAATCACCCGCGGCAGATCCAGGTGACCGGCGAGCGCCGCTACATCGCCACCGTAATGCTCGATGGAGCACTCCTGCGGCCGCCCCGGCGTGGCGCCGTGCCCGCGCAGGTCGCAGGCCACCACCTCCTGGCTCTTCGAGAAGAAATCGATCTGAGCCTGCCAATCCTCGTGACTGCAGGCGAAGCCGTGAACGAAGATTAGCGCGGGGCGCCCCTGCCCGCGGCGAACGAAGTGCATGGGCGAATAGTAATCGGGCTCTGGCCCCGATTTTGAAATCGGGGTCAGAGCCCGAATGCCTAGTCTTCGGCGTGCTGCGGCCGGTGGGCGGCGACCAGCTTCTGCTGCAGCTGCGGCGGGGCGGCTTCGTAGTGGCTGAATTCCATGCTGTAGGAGCCGTGGCCGGCAGTGAGCGACTTGAGGCGCGCGGGAAAGTGCTCGAGCTCGGAAAGCGGCGCCTGGGCGGAGATCTGCACGGTGCCGGGGCGCGGCGTGTCGGAGCCCTTGATGTGGCCGCGATGGCCGGAAAGCTCGCCCGCCACGTCGCCCATCTTGGCCTCCGGCGCGGTGATCTCGACGTTGACGATGGGCTCGAGCAGGACCGGGCGCGCCTTGCCCAGGGCGTCGAGGAAAGCTTTGCGCCCGGCAGACACGAACGCCACCTCCTTGGAGTCCACCGGATGGCTTTTGCCGTCGTACACGATGACGCGCACGTCCTGCAGCGGATAGCCGGCGAGGTACCCGGCCTCGAGCACCCCGCGCACGCCTTTTTCGACGGCGGGGATGAACTGGTTGGGGATCGCGCCGCCCTTCACGCTGTCGACGAACTCGAAGCCGGTACCGCGCGGCAGCGGCTCGACCTTCAGATACACCTCGCCGAACTGGCCGGCGCCGCCGGTCTGCTTCTTGTGCCGGTTATGCCCCTCCGCGCGGGCCGCAATGGTCTCGCGGAACGGGATCGACGGCGGGCGCGTATCGAGCTCGAGCTTGTACTGCGAGGCCATTTTCTCGAGCACGGTCCTCAAATGCATCTCGCCCAGGCCGCGCATCACCGTCTCGTTGGCCTGCGCGTTGTGCTCGATGCGAAAGCACGGGTCTTCGGCGACGATCTTGTGCAGCACGTCGGATACCTTCTGCTCGTCGCCGCGCTTCTTGGGCTGCACTGCAAGCCCGAACACCGAGGCGGGAAGCTCCAGCGGCCGGGCATGCACGTGCGCGTCCTCGGGCGAGTCGTGCAGCACGTGGTCGAACTGGATCTCGTCGATCTTGGCGATGGCGCAGATGTCGCCCGGCAGCGCCTCGCTCACCTCGGTCTGCGC
The DNA here is from genome assembly GCA_036259215.1 of Burkholderiales bacterium. GTDB lineage: Bacteria > Pseudomonadota > Gammaproteobacteria > Burkholderiales > SG8-39 > SCGC-AG-212-J23. The sequence goes on from DATACE010000185.1 coordinate 4,232, forward strand.
CTTGCCGCGCAGCCGGTACAGGTGGCCGGGCTTGATCGGCTTGCGCCCCTCGCCGACGAAAAGCTGGCCGCCGGGCGTGAGGCGTCCCTGGTGGACGCGGAACACCGCCAGGCGCCCGATGTACGGATCGATCTCGACCTTGAACACGTGCGCCAGGGCGTGCTGCCCGGGATCGGGCGTCGCCTGCAGATCCTGCGTTTCTCCGTCGGGGGTGGTCTTCACGTACACCGGCGGGTTGCCCTCGGCGGGATTGGGCAGCAGCTGCACGATCACGTCGAGGAGCTCGCGCACGCCCGCGCCGGTCTTCGCCGAGGTGAACACCACGGGAACCAGGTGCCCCTCGCGCAGCGCGCGCTCCAGCGGCCCGTGCAGCTCGGCGGGGGTCACCTCGCCCTTTTCCAGGTACGACTCCATCAGCTTCTCGTCCACTTCGACCACCTGGTCGACGAGGCGGCGGTGCGCCTCCGCCACGGAGGAAAAATCCGCTTCGCCCGACGGCGCGAAGAAGCAGTCCGATACCTTCCTGCGCCCGGCCGCCGGCAGGTTGAGCGGCAGGCATTCCTTGCCGAACGCCTGCTGGATGCGCTCGAGCAGGTCGCGCAGATCGACGTTGTCGGCGTCGATCTTGTTCACCACGATGAGGCGGTCCAGGCGCCGCTTTGCCGCCCACTGCATGAAGCGCCCGGTCATCATCTCGATGCCGTTCTGCGCGTTGATCACGATCGCCGCGGTCTCCACTGCGGCCAGCGCGGGCAGGGCTTGGCCCAAGAAGTCCGCGTAGCCGGGCGTGTCGAGCATATGGATGCGGGCGTCTTTTGTTTCAAAGCTGGCGACCGCGAGCTTGAGAGAGTGCTGCAGTTGCTTCTCGAGCGGGGTGTAATCGCACACGGTGGTGCCGCGCTCGACGCTGCCGGCCGCCGGGATCGCCCCCGCCTCGGCAAGCAGCGCCTCGGCCAGGGACGTCTTTCCCGCTCCCGACTGGCCGACAAGCGCGATCGTCCTTATACGCTCAATCGAATTTGGCACGGGCCATCCTCCTCGCCCGGCAAGTTATAGAGCAACGACCGGCGGCTGGAAAGGGTCCGCCCAGCGCTATGGGCAGGTTTGTGGGCACGCTCGCGGCTGGGCGGCTGCCATGGCCTGGGCTTCGGCGCGCTTATCGCTCCGAAGGGCAGCCGCGGCGCCCAACGCCACCGCGCCGGCAAGTACCCACTTCGGCTCGATGGCGCCCAGGGAAACGAAACGCAGCATCCGGCTGTCCAGCTCGATCGCCTGGTAATCGCGGCTACCCTGCCAACGCACGCCAAAGGCGACCTGCGAGGACGGCCGGTCTAGGGGAATGCTGACGTAGAAGATGGTCTGCGCGCCGTCGAAAGCCGCGGCCGGCGCGCACACCGCCGCCCATACGGCAAAAACGCTCGCCCTCGTGAACCTCATCCGGCCGAGCTTATCCGCCGGATGACTATGCCATCCACCGGGCGGACTAGGCCGATCTACTTCTTGGCCTCGTCCTTCTGCTCGAGCAGCTCCGCGCGCTTTTTCAGCGTGTCCTCGAGCTTGGCCTTCGGGATGAGCAGGACGTAGTCGGAAAGGAACTTCCGCGGATCGCCGGAGGAGGTGTACGTGACGTAGTAGTTGTCGCCTTCGAGCTTTCCGACCTTGATGGAGTAGGCCACGCCCTCGAGTGTGGTGGCCTCGATGAGCACCGGCTTGTCCAGCCCGGTGTCCTTGACGTCCTTCGGCGCGACGTCCGCCAGCTCGAGCAGGCTGAGCGAGTAGGAGGCGGCATTAGCCTTGGGCAGGTCGAGCTTCTCGCCCGGCCGCTGGCCGGCGAGGCGCCAGTCGGCGTTGTCGCCGTCGCGCTCGATGCGCCAGCCGCCGCCGTCCGGGTAGCGCACCTCGAGGCTTTTCACCTTCTCGACCTTGAACGAGGTGCGGTCGATCCAATCCGCGCTGCGCGCGCTGGCCTGCGTGAGCGGGTCGGCAACGATGTACACCGTCTTCGGGTCCGCAGGCCGCGCCACGAAGCGGCCATCGGCGCGCGCCTTCTCCGGGTTCTCCACCTCGCGCTTGAAGTACTTCTTGCCCACGATGAGCGTGGCGAGCGCCTTGCCCCCGGCATCGGCGAATTCCACCCGGGTGCCGGAGTCGTCCAGGTTGAGCCGCGCGCGATCTTTCTCGCCGATCGGCTCGCTTTGCCCGACCTTGAGCGACAGCGCCTGCACCACGAACTCGCGCACCTTGCCCACGTCGGCCGGGAAGCCATCGCGCTCGGCGATCACCCAGCGCTCATCCTTGCGCTGAACTGTGAGCGCAGACTTCGGCTCCTGAATGCGGATTTCGGAGACCTGTGCGGCCTGGAGGTCCTTCAGGACGGGCTGGCCCAGGGTGCCGACGTTGCCCGCCTGGCGCCCGCGTTCCTGCTGGTAATAGACGATCGCCGCGCCGCCCAGCACCACCAGCAGCACTACGAGAATGAGCGTGATGCGGGCGTTCATGCGACCCGCCGCCGGCGAATGAGCGCGACCATGAGCCCGACGAGCGCGACGAGCAGCGGCATGAGGGCGATGTTGGCGACCTTGGTCCAGAACACGAGGCTTTCAGCGTCCTGGCGCAGGTTCTTGCGCACTTCCTTGAGCGCGAGGCGCCGCTCGGCCACCGTCTTGCGGAAGCGCTCGAGCTCGGCTTGCTGCTCCGGGCTGAGGAGCTGTCCGCCTTTGCCCGCGGCGCCGCCCTGCTTTTGCAGCTCCTGCAGCCGCTCGGTGGTTTTCTGCAGGTCCTCCTCGAGCGCCTGGATCTGGCCGAAGTACTGCTTCTGCGCCTCGGCTTCGAGCTCGCGCACCACCGTCAGCGGCCGGAACGACGCGGCGCGGCTGCGCAGGGAGATGAGGTCGTCGCCGGCCGAGAGCTGCTCCACCATGCCGATGGCGAAGGCGAGGTTGCCGTTCGAGGGCACGACTACCTTGCGTCCGAACACGTCCTGGATGTCCACCGCCGCACCATCGGCGAGCAGGTCGACGTCGGCCACCAGGATGACCGAGTTCTCGCCCGAGGATTCGCGCAGCTGGGGCGTATTGGGCACGGGCTTGTCGCCTTCCTTCACGCCCTCCGGAAAGGCCGTCTTGAACTTCCCGGTCAGGCGCAAGGCGAGCGGCATGGCGTTGCCCGAGGGCTTGAAGGCGCGCGTGGCCTCGTCCCCGGCCTTGGTGGCGTTGGCGTTGTCCACGAGCATGGACTCGGGCGAGCTTTTCACGAGCTCGGTGATCCGCAGGTCGGTCTTCACCTCGAAGGCCCCGCCGAAGGCGTAAAGCAGCGTCTCGATCTGGCTGGTCACGATGTCGTCGCGGTTGAAGGCCGTGCGGTTCAGCGACAGCACCGTGGGCGTATAGCGCTGGCCGCCGCCTGAGCCGAACACCACGTCGGCGATGACCTTGTCCGGGCTCATGGTCACGCCCCAGGCCTTGAGCAGCGTGGGCAGCGTGGAGCTCGACGGCTGCGGCGGCATGCCGGGCATCATGGGCTGCTGCTGGTCGAAGTACATGTACGGGTCGACGAAGGCGATGAGCTTGCCGCCGCGCAGCACGAACTGGTCGAGCGCGTACTCGGTCTGCGGCTGGATGTCGCGCGGATGGATGAGCAGCAGGACATTGATGTCCTTGTCGATCTCCTTCGCGCTCATCGGCACTTCCTTCACCTCGAAATCGCGCCTGAGCTCGTTGGCGAGCACCCAGGGCTCGGAGCTCTGGCGCGTGAACGGGTTGAACTTCTCGCCCATCACCGGGACCCCGGCCATCAGGCCGATCTTCGGACGCTCGGGGTTGCCGACGCGCGCGATGGCGCGGATCAGGTCGTACTCGAGCAGGCGCTCGCGCTGCGGCGAGACCGCCGGAATGGCCTGCTTGCGGTCGAGCTGGCTGACCGCGATGCCGAGGTAGAACTGCTCGCCCGACATGAGCTGCTGCGGCTCCATGCCGTCGAGCTGGGCGGCGTCCTCCTCCTCGGAGTCCGGCCGCGGATGGTAGCGCTCCACGATCAGGTTCGAGCCCGCCGCCTGCTTGAACTCGTCCACCACGTCTTCGACGCGCTGTGCGAAGCTGCGCAGCGGCACCGGCACGCTCTCTCCCTGGGAGACGTACAGCTTGACCTTCACCGGCGAGGGCAGCTCGCGCAGGATCTTGCGCGTGCCCTCGGAGAGGGTATAGATGTCGCCTTCGGTGAGGTCCACCCGCGCCGGGGCGCGCGAGGCGAGGAAGTTCACCGCCACGAGGATCAGCAGCAGCGCCAAGAGGCCGACCGCCGAATAGACAAGGTGCTCGTATTTCTTCATTAGCCTGCTCTATGCCCGCGGATGATCACGCCGGTGGCGAACAGCGCGAAGCCGATGATGGAAAGGAAAAAGACGAGGTCGCGGCTGTCGATGACGCCGCGCTGGAAACCGTCGAAGTGGGTCACCACCGAGAACGCGGCGACGGTATCGACCACCGCGGGGCTCGCCCAGCGCACCATCAGGTCGGTGACCGGGTTGAACCCGGCGAGGATCAGGAACAGGCAGATGACCACCGCGAGGATGAAGGCGACCACCTGGTTGCGCGTCATGGCCGAGGTCATGCACGTGATGGCGAGGTAGGCGCCGGCGAGCAGCAGGCTGCCCAGGTAGCCGGCGGCGATCACGCCGTTGTCCGGGTCGCCGAGCAGGTTGACCGTGAGCACCGTGGGAAAGGTCAGCGCCAGCGCCAGCGCGAGGAACAGCCACGAGGCGAGGAACTTGGCGACGATCGCCTGCCACGGGGCCACCGGCATGGTGAGCAGCAGCTCCATGGTGCCGGAGCGGCGCTCCTCCGCCCACAGGCGCATTCCCACCGCGGGCACCAGCACCAGGTACACCCAGGGATGCCAGCCGAAGAACGCCGCCAGGCTGGCCTCGCCGCGCTCGAAGAAATTGCCCGCGGTGAAGGTGAAAAAGCCGGTCATCAGCAGGAAGATCACCAGGAACACGTACGCCACCGGCGAGTTGAAGTAGCTCGCCAGCTCGCGCTTCACGATGGTGCGGATGGCTCTCATTTTTTTGCCGTGTCGGGAAGGGTGATGCGGCGGAACACTTCGTCGAGCTCGCCGCGCTCCATGAACATGCCTTCCACCTTCCAGCTGCGGCGGTTCACGAGCTCGACGATCTGCTGCGCGAGCTCGGCCGACCTTGCCTTGTCGTGCGGGTAGATGCGAAAGGCGCCGTTCAGCTTCTCCACGCGCCCGAGCTTGGCGAGGTCCTCCTCGTCGGCGCCGCGCGCCGAAAGCGTCACCGCGCC
>DATACE010000186.1:0-7078 GCA_036259215.1 Burkholderiales bacterium
CGAACCCCCCGGATGGTAGTGCTTTTCCGGTCCGGGCATAGAATCGCGTTCATGTTCGTCCTGAAGCACGGCCTGTGGTCCGAGGAGCAGCGCGCCCAGGCCGCCGAGCTGAAAAAGCGCGTGGCCAAGGACCGCATCGAGCAGGTGCGGCTCGCCTGGGCCGACCCGCACGGCGCCTCGCGCGCCAAGGCGCTGGCCGTGCCGGCGTTTCTCGACGCGCTGGACGACGGCTACAACATCAACGTGGCCACCACCACGCTGGACTCCGCCGGCGGCCGCGTGTTCCGCTCGTTCACGCGCGGCGGCGGCATGGGTCTGGCGGAAATGACCGGCTCCCCCAACCTGGTGGCGGTTCCGGACCCCGCGACCTTCCGCGTGCTGCCCTGGGCGCCGACGGTGGGCTGGGTGCTGTGCGATGAATACTTCCGCGACGGCAAGCCGTTCCATTTCTCTGCGCGGCATCTGCTCAAGAAGCAGATCGCCAGGACCAAATACGACCTGAAGATCGGCCTGGAGGTGGAGTGGTACCTCGCGCGGGTCGTCGAAGAGCGCCTGGGCGACGAGCACGTCGGCCTGCCGGGCGTGCGCGGCCGGCCGGTGCTCACCGCGCCGATCGAGCCCGGCTACTCCTACCATTCCGAGACCCACCTGGATCTCATGCAGCCGGTGCTGGGGGAGCTCGCCGCGGCGTACGCCAAGTTGGGGCTGCCGCTGCGCTCGATCGAGAATGAATGGGGCCCGGGGCAGGTCGAGTGCACCTTCGCGGCGCAATCGGCGCTGCGCGCGGCAGACGACCTGCTGCTTTTCCGCACCGCCACCCGGCAGGTCTGCCGGCGCCTGGGCTGCTTCGCCACCTTCATGGCGCGGCCCGCGCTCAAGGGCTACTACCCGAGCGGCTGGCACCTGCACCAGTCGCTGGTGGAGGGAAAGCGCAACCTCTTCATGCCCGAGCGCGAAGGCGAGCCGCTCTCCTCGCTCGGCGAATGGTTCCTCGCCGGGCTGCTGGCGAACGCCCGCGCCGCCACCGTGTTCGCCACGCCGACGGTCAACGGCTATCGCCGCTACAAGCCCAATTCGCTCGCCCCGGATCGCGCCGCCTGGGGCGTGGACCACCGCGGCGCGATGATCCGCGTGCTGGGCGGCGCCGGCGATCCGGCGACACGGCTGGAAAACCGGCTGGGAGAGCCGGCCGCCAACCCCTACCTGTACATCGCCTCGCAGCTGGTGGCCGGCCTGGACGGCATCGAGCGCAAACTGCAGCCCGGGCCGCGCGACGATGAGCCCTACGCCGCCGAGCGGCCGCTGCTGCCCAGGAGCCTCGACGAAGCGCTCGAGGCGCTCGACAAGGACGCGCTTTTCCGCCGGCAGCTCGGCAACATCTTCGTGGGCTACTACCTGCAGCTCAAGAGGAGCGAGCTGAACCGGTTCAAGGCCTGGCTGGACAAGAACCGCGCCGGCGCGGAGGAGCCCACCGCCTGGGAGCAAAATGAATACTTCGACTTTTTTTGACGGCCTGGTCCGCGAGGACCGCGTCCACCGCTCGCTCTACACCGACGCGGCGATCTTCGAGCGCGAGATGACGCACGTGTTCGGCGCCGTGTGGGTATACCTTGCGCACGAGAGCCAGATCCCGAACAACGACGACTACGTCACCGCGCGCCTGGGGCTGCGCCCGCTCATCGTGGTACGGGACTCCCAGGGCAGCATCCGCGCGCTCTATAACCGTTGCACGCACCGCGGCGCGCGCGTGTGCCGGCAGGAGCGGGGCAATGCGCGCACCTTCCAGTGCGCCTACCACGGCTGGACCTACTTCAACAGCGGCAAGCTGCGCGGCGTGCCCTGGCCCGAGGGCTACGCGTGCGACTTCAAGGATTCGCAGTTCAACCTCGCGCAGGTGCCGCGCGTCGAGAGCTACCGGGGCTTCATCTTCGGCACCTTGAATCTGGATGCCCCTCCCCTGAAGACCTATCTGGGCGGTATTTCGGATCAGATCGATCAATGGCTCGACCGCCATCCGGGCGGCAAGGTGCACGTGCGCGAGGCCAACCGGCTGAAGTTCAAGGGCAATTGGAAGCTCGCCTACGACAACGCCGCGGACGGCTACCACGTGGTGTTCTCCCACCGCTCGCTGCTGGAGATGGAGAACCGCATGCGGGCCGACGCGGACAAGGGCATGTCGTTCTACCTGGGCAAGCCCGATGAAGCGCCGATGTACGTTCAGGTGTTCGCGCACGGCCACCACTTCAAGGACAAGCGGCCGAACATCGAGCGGCGCCCGGGCGCGCTGTGGGAGAAGGAGGCGCCGCATCCGGGCATGGCGTTCTTCGAATCTGCGATACGGCAGAGGCTGGGCGAAAAGGCCGGAGCGGCGCTGGACCTTGCCGCCGCCGAGGCCGTGAACATCAACGTGTTTCCCAACCTGTCTATCCTCGGCAACCACATCCAGGTGTTCCAGCCGATCGCCGTGGACGAGACCGACACCACCTGGTACGCCACCGTGGTGGTCGACGAGGCGGGCGAGCTGGGCGGCGCCGTCGAGGACGTAAACGCGCTGCGCCTGCGCACGCAGGAGGCGTTCCCCAATTTCGGCGAGGTCGACGACGCGGTGAACTTCGAGGAAATCCAGCGCGGGCTCGCCGCCTGCGAGGACGAGTGGGTCTACATGCACCGCGGGCTGGACGTGCCCGGACGCGTGCGCCGCGAGGCCGACGGTTCGCTCAAGGCGCCCGCCACGGATGAAATCTTCATGCGCAGCCACATGCAGGAATGGAAGCGCCTGATGGCGAGCCAACCGAGGATCAGTGTCCTACGTTAACGCGGCCTTTTACGCCGAGCTGGTTCACTCGTTTTCCGATTGGCATGGCGATGGGATTGCGGATGCGGCCCTGCGCGAGCGCTGCCGCATGCTGCTGGAGCGCGAGGCGCGGCTGCTCGACCAGGGGCGCTTCGAGGACTGGCTCGCAATGTACGCGGCGCAGTGCATCTACTGGGTCCCGGCGACGCCCGGCGGCGACCCGCGGCGCGAGGTCGCCGTGGCGTTCGACGATCGCCGGCGGCTGGAGGACCGCGTCTTTCGCCTGCGCACCGGCCACGCCTGGTCGCAGGCGCCCGCCTCGCGCACCGTGCGCCTCGTGTCCAATGTGGAAGTCTTCCCGTGGAAGGAGGACGGCCTGCGGGTGCGCTCGAACTTCCTGGTGAGCGACTTTCGCACCGGCGAGACGCGCTTCTGGTCCGGCTGGTGCGGGCACCGGCTGCGCCTGCGCGAGGGCCGCTACGAGATCGAGGTGCGCCAGGTCAATCTGATCGACTGCGACCAGAACCTGCGCAATCCGAGCATCCTGCTTTGACAGTTCAGTTCAGCGGCACGCCGCGGCCGCTCGCGACTTCCCCGGGCGACACCGGCGCGGCGCCGTTGCCCCAGGCGCCGCGGACGTAGGTAACGACCGCAGCCACCTGGCGGTCGCTCAGCTGGTGCGCGAAGGGCGGCATGCCGTACGGGCGCGGGTTGCCCGCGGTGCTCGGCGGGAAGCCGCCGTTCAGCGTAATGCGGATGGCGTTGACGGGATTGCGCATCAGGATCGCCGAATTGCCCGCGAGCGGCGGATAGATGCGCGGCACGCCCTCGCCGTTTTTCTGGTGGCAGCCGGCGCAATGCTCGCGGTACAGCACCGCGCCCTGCTTCATCAGCTCGGCGCGCTGGCCGCTGGAGACCAGGGCGCCGCCCGGCGCGGAGGAATCGTCCGCCTCGCGCCGCGATTTCAGGTACACCGCCATGGCGGTGAGGTCCTCGCCGGTGAGGTGCTGCAGGCTGTCGCGCACCACCTCGGCCATGGGGCCGAATACCGCGCCGCGCGGCGCAACGCCGGTCTTGAGCAGCTCGACGATCTCCTCCACCGGCCAGGCGCCCAGCCCCGAGTCGCGCTCGGAGGCAAGCGCGGGCGCGTACCAGCCTTGCATCGGCATCGAGCCGCCGCGCTCGCCGTGGCAGGCGCCGCAATGCCCGAGAACTTCCACGAGGTAGGCGCCGCGGTTCCATTGCTCGCTGCGGCCGGGGTCCTCCTTGAAGGAGGCCTGCTCGAAATGCAGCGCGCGCCAGCCGGCGAGCAGCGGGCGCTTGTCGTACGGGAAGCGCATCCGATGCGGCGCGTTCGCATGCCGCACGGCGGGCACGGTCCTCAGGTAGGCGAACATGGCATCGGCGTCCGCGCGCCGCAGGCGCGTGTAGTGGGTGTATGGAAACGCCGGATAGAGCAGCGAGCCGTCGCGCGACTTTCCCTCGTGCAGCGCGCGCCACAGATCATCGGCCGACCAGCGGCCGATGCCCGTCTCGGGATCCGGCGTGATGTTGGAGCTGTAGAGCGTGCCGAAGGGCGTCTCGATCGGCCGGCCGCCCGCGTAAGGCGCGCCGCCGGGCGCCGTGTGGCACGAGAAGCAGTTTGCCGCGCGCACCAGGTAGCGGCCGCGCTCGACGGAGGCGCCGCCCGCAGCGGCGGGCGGCGAAACCTCTTCCGGCGGCGATCCGAACTGGACCGCCAGCACCAGCGCAACTCCGAGGGCGAGCAGCAGCGCGAGGCCTTTCATATGCCGCCGCAATCCATCGGCAGCTTCAGCGATCCCTCGGGCAGCGGTGTCCAGTCCGCAGGCACGCGCCGGCTGGCGAGCCACGCGGAGACGGCGGCGATCTCCGGCGGCTGCAGCTGGCCGGCGATCGCCGCCATGCAATCGGGCTGCTGCGCGCGGCGCAGATGGTTGCGCCATGCGCCGATCTGGGCGGCGATGTATCGCGCATTCAGCCCGAGCAGCCCTGGGATCGCGGGCGCCATGCCGGTAAGCGCCTCGCCATGGCACGCGATGCAGGCGGGGATCTTGCGCAGCGGGTCCCCGCGCCATATGAGCGCCTCGGCGCGCGCAAGCGCCTCCTTCGACGGCGGCCGCGCCGGTGGCGGATGCGCGGGCGACAGCGCCGCATAATGCCCGGCGATCTCGCGCAGATAGTCGTCGGAAAGATACGCCACCATGTAGTTCATCGGCGGCGCATGGCGGCGACGCTCGCGGAAATTGATCAGCTGGTTATACAGATAGCCGGCCGGCTTGCCGGCGATGCGCGGGTAGTACTCCTCCGCCTTCAGTCCTTCGCCGCGCTTGCCGTGGCAGGCGGCGCAGGCGAGCAGCCGCTGCTCCAAAGTGTCTTTCACGTCCTGGCCCCCGGCGGGCCCACAGACAAGAAGCAAAAAAGGCAGCAACAGGAGCGCTAGGCTTCTCACCCCTCCCGCTGGAGCATGAGTCGTGCCGCCTCCTTGGCGCTCACGCCGGGCTTCACGCCGAGCGCGAGCGCTGCGGCGTTGGCCGCGGAGATGATGCCGTCGCGGTAGGTGCTGAGCGCATCGCCGATGCGTGCGCTGTCGGCGGACACCGCCGCCGCGGGCGTTCCCACCATGGCCTGCAAGCCGTCGATTCCGGAATCGTCCAGGCCGCGCCCGGCGTCGTTGGCGATCAGGCCGCGCGGTTGCACCTGGCGGGCATAGTCCGCCATTACCTTGCCCGCGTGCGACGCGACGCAGAACACGTCGCGGGGATGCTCACCCTTCACGCGCGCGAACGACCACACCGCGAAAATGCGCCCCGCCGGAGCGATCTCCACCTCGTGGATGCTCTCGTCGATGATGCCGTGCAGGTTGCACGGCTTGCCGCGCGGCGCCTTCAGCATCAGGCGGGCCGCCTCGCCGCCCGCCTGCCCCGGCCGCACGCCGAGCGCCGCGGCCGCCTCGTTCACGCGGCTCACCCTGCCGCTCACCAGCGTCGAGCCGCGCGACAGCCCTGCCGTCATGGTAGCGATGGCCGCGGCCGGCATGCCGAAACGCTGCGCGAGGGGCAGGCCGCTCACGCCCGCGTCGTCCTTCCCCGGGCCGGCCTCATGGGCAATCCAGGCCTTGACGCCGCCGCGCATCGCCATGGCGGCGGTCGCCGCACCGGCGAACGAGGCGCCGAGCGCGACGTCGTCGAAATGCGGCTCGTGCTCGAAATAGGAAAGCGAATCGGCGACCAGCACCCGCCCGTCGCCGCCGCTGTCGAACCAGACGCTGATGCTCATCGAGAGAAAAAACGTGCGCCGTTGGCGAGGATCTTCGCCTTGGTCTTTTCCGGCACGTCGCTGCGCCCGCCGAATACCTTGAGCGCATCGAACACGCGGTGCGCATGCGGCAGGTCCGACGAATACAGGATGCAGTCGTCGCCGATCACCTGCGACACCGGCCCGATGCGCGCGTCGTCGAGCTCGCAGCTGAAATACACGCGCCCGGCCGCCACGTACTCGCGCGGATTGCGCGCCGGCAGGTCGGACTTGCGCGAGCCGCCCGGCGGCTGCCGGTAGAAGCGCTCCATCCGGTCGAGCCAGTAGGGCACCCATTCCACGCCCGCCTCGAAGAATCCGGCCTTGAGCCGCGGAAAGCGCTCCAGCACCCCGCCAACGAGGAGGCTGGAAAAGCCCATGAGGATGGGCAGCGCGAACGGCGTGATCATGGCCTCGTAGACATTGTCGTAAAGGTTGCTGACCGCGGGGAACGACCACCCGACGTGCACGCACAAGGGCAGCGCCCGTTCCTCCAATTCCCGGTAGAACGGATCCAGGCGGCGGTCGCTCAAGGTCAGGGTGCCGGCCGTGCCGAGGGTCATGACTCCGCACGCGCCGAGCTTCTCGATCCGGCGGATTTCCTGCACCGAACCCTCGATGTCCGGCAACGGCACCGTGGCCACCCAGCGCAGGCGCCCGGCGGACGCCGCGCATTTCGCGGCGATCCAGTCGTTGTAGCTGCGGCACAGCGCGCGCACGAGCGCCGCATTGTCGGCCAGCGGCCAGACAAGGAACATCGTGGGAAACAGCACCGAGACGTCGATGCCCTCGGCATCCATGTCCTGCAGGCGCGCGGCCGGATCGCGCAGCTCCTGGCTGTCGACGCGGGTGCGCCGCTCCGGATCCACCTGCCCCGCCGCCTTGCGCAGGTGCGGCGAGCCGAACGTATGCACGCCGTTGCCGGCGAGCCTGGGAAAGGTGCGCCCCTCGATCAGCCAGAACGCGCGC
>DATACE010000187.1:0-1663 GCA_036259215.1 Burkholderiales bacterium
CTCCAGGCCCTTCATCGCTCGCACGATCAGGGTACGGTGGGCCCAGGGGCAGGATTTCGCCACGTATAGGCAATACCGTTCTTTTTCCACGCCCTCCCTGGAAACCCGGCCGCGAAAACCGCTTTCGGGCCGCACGAAGGCGCCGCCTGTAGACTTCGTGTCGCGCGGAATGTCCCGCCACACCCCCTCGACCATCATGCCCATGAGCGCTCATCTTAAGTGGATTCTGATGCTGGCTGTTTTCGCGGCGCAGGCCGCCGAGCCGGTCAAGCTGCAACGCATGAAAGTGCCCGCGCCACCCTGGCCCGCGGGCGATGAGCGCGGCATGGCCAACCAGATCGGCCCCGCCACGCTGCAGCGCTGCGCCTGGCACATGCAGCAGCCCGACGCCAGGCCCTACGAGGTGTCGCAGCTGCGTTCGAATACGATGCCGCTGTCGCCTTTCGGGGGACCTTATCAGGTAAAACCAAAAGCCACTGCCGGAATACCGGGCTCCCGGCAGGCCTTCAACAGCGAAACGCTGAACGAGGGCGCCGAGCACGGCCAGCAGGGTACGCAGATCGACGCGCTCGGCCATTTCGCCGTGCTGAAGCAGCCCTGGGACGGCAATAGCCCGCTGCCCCTGGAAGGCGCGGTGTACTACGGCGGCCTGACGCAGAACGAGGTCAAGCCGACGCCCGAATCGCCGCTGCTCAAGCTGGGCGTCGACAAGATCCCGCCGATCATCACCTCGGCGGTGCTGCTCGATGCGAAACGCTACAGGAAAGCGACCCTGAAGGGGGGCGAGGTCGTCACCGCGGCCGATATCCGCGGCATGCTCAAGGCGCAGGGCCTCGCAGGCCGCGGCATCCTGCCCGGCGACGTGGTGTACGTGCACACCGGCTGGGGCGAGCACTGGCATGACCCCGACAGCGCGAAGCTCTATTACACCCAGGCACCCGGGCTTTCTTACGATGCGGCGCAGTATCTCGGCGAGCGGCGCATCGTGGCGGTCGGCCTGGATACCCCGTTCATCGACCCGGTGGCCGAAGGCATGCTGCAGGGCAAGGCGGGGCCGGCCCCGGGCACGCCGCCGGGCCTGCCTTTCGCCGTGCACCACCACCTGCTGACGCAGGCGGGCATCCACCACATCGAGAACGCGAAGCTCGACGAGCTGGCGCGCGAGCGCGTGTGGACCTCGTGCACCATGATCCTTCCGGCGCGCGAGAAGGGCGCCGCCGGGGCCGCGGTGCGCCCGGTTGCGATCGGGGTGCCCGCCGGAAAGTGAACTACTTCTTCTGCCAGGAAGCGCGGCGGAAGCGCTTGCGCCGGGAGGTGATCGAGAGCCGCGTGCCGGCGTATTCGTGCACCTTCTGGCGGATCTCGCTGCGGATGTCCTCGGGCAGCGCGGCCGCGGCGTCCTCGAAGCGTGAAATGACATCCTGCGATCCGGGCGGACCGTCGTGGAAAAAGCCGCGCGCCTTGTCCCAGACCAGCGCGCGCTCGGTGGCGTCGGCACCGTAGCAGAGCTGGAACAGCGTCACCTCGCCCTCGGACTGCCAGACGAAGAGGTCGAAGAAATCATCGTGGAACCAGCGCCTCTTCGCCGGCGGATCGTCGGCGACTCCTAGGATTTCCTTCAGCATCGCTGCGTCATAGATTGGACCACAACCGCGTGCCGCGG
>DATACE010000188.1:0-15871 GCA_036259215.1 Burkholderiales bacterium
GCGAGGCGCCGCACCAGCGCGAGGCCCAGGCCGAGCCCGCCCTGCGCGCGATCCAGCGTCTGCTCGCCCTGCACGAAAGGCTGGAACAGGCGCGGCAGCAGCTCCGGCGCGATGCCCTGCCCGTCGTCCTGCACGGCGAGCTCGACCTGGCCGTCCAGGGCACGGATGTCGACATCGATGTTGCGCCCGCCGTACTTGAGCGCGTTCTCCAGCAGGTTGTCGAGCATCTGGCGCAATCGCACCGGGTCGGCGTCGACCCAGGCCTCCTCGCCGCTGGCATGGATCTCGACGCGCGGGCCGGGACGCCGCGCGAGCTGCTCCGCGACCACCGTGGCGGCGACCTGCCGCAGGTCCAGGCGGCGCCGCTCGAGCCGCAGCTTGCCGTGCACCGCGCGCGCGGTATCCAGCAGATCGTCGAGCATGCGGCGCAGCAGGCCGATTTGCCGCGAGATGATGTCGACGGCGGTGCGCTGGCCGGCCTCGCCGCCCGCGCCGCGCTGCAGCGCCTGGGCGGCGTTCGAGATCGCCGCCAGCGGATTGCGCAGCTCGTGGCTGAGCGCGGCAACGAACAAGTCCTTGGCGCGGTTGGCCTGCTCGGCTTCCTCGGTACGCGCCTCGGCCGCGGTGCGGCGCGCGTACTGGGTGGCGAGGCCGATCGCCGCCATCATCAGCGCCATGGCGAGCAGGCAGGCGATCACATACGGCAGCATGGACAGCCACCACGCCTCCCAGACCGCGCTCATCGACAGCTGGTAGCTGGCGAACAAGGGATATTCCCCGACGCGCTTGTACGCGTGCACCCGCTTTACCTGGTCGCCCGCCGAGCGCGCGATGTAGCTGCCTTCGGCGCTCACTTTCTGCATCTCCTGCATGAAGGCGGCGCTGAGCGGGATCACCGCCCGTTCCGGGGGCAGCGCGGGATGGCGCACCAGGATGACGCCGTCCATGCGCGCAATGCCGGCCGCGTCCTGCGGCGTCTCGAGCAGGCTCGCATAGAACGACTCGAAGTACGAGGGATTCACCGACACCGCGATCAGGCCGTCGAAACGCCCGTCCGGGCTCGAGCGGCGCCGCGCCACGGCGAAAAAGCGGTCCTGCGCAAGCCGGCTGATGGCCGGCTCGCTGATATAGAGCATGTCGGCCTTGAGCAGCGCCTGGAAGTAATCCCGGTCCGCGCCGTCGATGGGCGGCATGGGGAAGCGCCGGCTGGAGACCCAGCCTCGGCCGTACGGATCGAGCAGGAAGATGCTGGCAATGTCCTTGTTGCGGCTGGCGAGCTCGCGCAGCAGCAGGTGCAGCTCGCGCGAGGTGCGGATGCGCTCCCAGCTCCAGCCCTGCACGTAGCGGTCGACCAGGTCGATGATGAGCTCGTGCGTGGTCACCGTGCGTAGCGCATGCTCGCTCAGCGCGTGGGTGGTCTGCTCGGTGTGGTGCAGCGCCTGGGACTCGGCCTGGCGGTAGTTCAGCCAGCCGGCAAGCCCGAGCAGTAGCACCGGGACGCCGAGGGCGGCGGCGAAAAGCGAGCGGTTCGCGGGAATCATGCGCCTGGCAGATGGTACCCGGCCTGCGTACGGCGCGATGTCGTGCTTTGCCCTACATGCACAGCACCAGATTCGCGAACTCGATCAGCATGCCGGGCTGGAGATAGGCGGAAAACGCCGCGGCCGTCGCGAACGCGAGCACGGCGACAACCGCGGCCTTGAGCAGCAGGTTAGGCAATGGCCACCCGCCGCTCGGCAAGCGGCTTCTCGTTCACCGGCAGGTTGACCAGCGCGGCAAAGACGCCCAGGCCCATCGACACCAGGAAGGCGCCGTTGTAGCTGCCGGTGCTGTCGTAGAGGTAGCCTGCCAGCCAGACGCCGAAGAAGCTGCCGATCTGGTGGCCGACGAACACGATCGAGGCGAGCATCGCCGCATAGCGCAGGCCAAAGATCTGCGCCACCAGGCCATTGGTGAGCGGCACGGTGCCCAGCCACAGCAGGCCGATGCCGCAGGCGAAAAGGTAAAGGGTGAGCGGGCTGAGCGGAAAGAACACCAGGATGCCGATGAGCAGCACCCGGATCGAATAGATGGCCGACAGCAGGTACTTCTTGCTGAAGCGCCCGCCCAGCCAGCCGGCGGCAAACGAGCCGACGATGTTGAACAGGCCGATCAGCGCCAGCGCCGTCATGCCGTGCTCGGCGCGCAGCCCCTGGTCGGTGACGAAGGAAGGCAGGTGCACGGTAAGCATCGCGATATGGAAGCCGCACACGAAGTAGCCCCAGAACAGCAGGTGAAAGCCGCGCTCGCCCGCCGCCTCGCGCAGCGAGCCGCCGATGGACTGCGCCGGACCGGCGTGCGGCGCCGGGCGCCCCGACAGCGCCATCGCGAGCGGGATGATGAGCGCGGTCACGCCGGCCATCGCGTACAGCGCGACATGCCAGTCGTAGCGCGATATCAGGAACTGCGTCACCGGCAACAGCGCGAACTGGCCGAACGAGCCGGCGGCGGTGGCGATGCCGAGCGCAGTGCTGCGCCGTTCCGGCGGCGTCACGCGGCCGATCACGGCGAAGACTATCGCGAAAGAAGTGCCGGCAAGGCCCAGGCCGATGAGAAAGCCCGAGTTCACGTACATGAGCAGCGGCGTGTCGACCACCGCCATGCCGATCAGGCCGAGCACGTAGACCAGCCCGGCGAGCGCCACCACGCGGCCGGCGCCGTAGCGGTCGGCAAGGCCGCCGGCGAACGGTCCGAGCAGCCCCCAGATCAGGTTTTGCAGCGCCATGGCGAACGAAAACACCTCGCGCCCCCAACCGTACTCGAGCGACAAGGGCTGCAAATAGAGTCCCATTCCGGCGCGCGCGCCGAACGACACGCACAGGACGATGGCGCCGCAGGTGAGAATGACGGTGGGATTCATGCGGCCCTGACGGTAAGATTCATGCGCCTGAGTGTAAAGGAATCGCCATGTCGCCACCCGTCACAGTCGCCTCCGCGGACGCCGGCAAACTGCTGCTGCGCCTTACCGTGGGCATCCTGCTCCTGCTCCACGGCCTGGCCAAGGTGGCGAGCGGCCCGGACATGATCGTCGGGCTGGTGGAGAAGGTCGGCCTGCCCGGCTCGTTCGGCTACGCCGTGTACCTGGGCGAGGTGGTCGCGCCGCTCGCGCTGATCCTCGGCGTGTGGACGCGCATCGCCGCACTTGTCGTGGTGGCCAACATGGCGGTGGCGATCGCGTTGGTCCACATGGGCGAGCTCTTCAGCCGCAACCAGGGCGGCGGCTGGGCGCTCGAGCTGCAGGGCTTTTTCCTGCTCACCGCGCTTGCGGTGGCGCTGATCGGACCCGGGCGCTACGCCCTTACGCGAAGCTAGGGAAGCTTCTCGATCTGCGGCAGGTTGCAGGCGAGAATGCTCTTGCGCAGCACCTCGACCGCCTCCGGGCGCGGATAGCTCTTGCGCCAGGCGAGCCCCACGCGGCGCACCGGGACGGGCCGCGCGAAGGGCAATACGCGGATCAGGTCATTATTGCTTGCGCCCAGCGAAGTGGCGGGCAGCACCGTCACCCCCACGCCGCTCGCCACCATCTGGCGGATGGTCTCGAGCGAGCCGCCTTCCACGGTGCGCGCAAGCCCGCTCCTTTCCCTGCTGCGCACCGTGTGGCAGATCTCCAGCACCTGGTCGCGAAAGCAGTGGCCCTCGCCCAGCAGCAGCAGGCTTTCGCCGGTCAGCTCCTCGGAGGTAATGCGCTTGCGCGCTTCCCACGGGTGGCCCTTGGGCACGGCGACGAAGAACGGCTCGTCGTACACCGCGCGCGTCTGCACCGCCGGCTCCTCGAACGGCAGCGCCACCAGGATGACATCGACCTCGCCGCGCTTGAGCGACTCCCCCAGGCGGTGGGTGAAGTTCTCCTGGATGTGCAGCTGCATCGCGGGCGCCGAGCGGCGCAGGATGGGAATCAGCTTGGGCAGGAGGTAGGGGCCGATGGTGTAGATCGCGCCCAGGCGCAGGGGGCCGGCCAGCGGGTCGCGCCCGGCCGCCGCGATCTCCCTGATGCGCGTGGCCTCCTCCAGCACCCGCTGCGCCTGCTCGATGATCGGCTGGCCGGCCGGGGTCAGCGTCACCTCCCCCGGGCCGCGCTCGAACAACGTGACGCCGAGCTCCTCCTCAAGCTTTTTCACCGCCACCGACAACGTCGGCTGCGACACGAAGCAGGCTTCCGCCGCGCGGCCGAAGTGCCGCTCGCGCGCCACCGCCACCACGTAGCGCAGCTCGGTGAGCGTCACCGGTTCCGGACGAGGAAGTAAAGCGGGATGCCGGCCGCCATGATGATCAGGCCGGCGAACACCGCCACGCCGAACTCGACCGCGAAGCGCACGTAATTGATGCTCGAATAAAGCATGTAGACGCACGCCGCGCAAAAGGCGAGCGGGATCACCGGAAACAGCGGCACGCGGAACGCCGGCATCTCGTTTTCCTTCTTCCTGAAAATGAACAGCGTGAGCGCGGTCAGCAGGAAGAAAGTCCAGAACACCGGCGAGGTGTAGGCCACCATCGCGGTGAAGCCATCGGGCGTGACCGAGCTCGCGCCAACCAGGGCGAGCGCGATCGCGCCCTGCAGCAGCAGGGCGTTGGCCGGCGTGCTGCCCGAGGCCCGCCAGGCGCCGAAGGCGCGGAAGAAGCGGAAGTCCTGGCCCAGGGCGTAGGTCGTGCGCGCGCCGGTGAAAATGGCGGCGTTCATGGTGGTGAGCGCCGCGACGCACACGATCACGGCGAGCGCCACGGCCCCCTTGTCGCCGGCGACCACCCGCATGACATCAGCCGCCACCGCCTTGGATTCGCGCATGCCGCCCAAGCCGAGCGCCGCGAGGTAGCCCAGGTTCACCACCAGGTAGAGCAGCGTGACCGCCAGGATGCCGCCCACCAGGATGCGCATCATGTTGCGGCGCGCGTCGCGCACTTCTCCGCCGAGGTAAGCCGCTTCGTTCCACCCGCCGTAGGTGAGCAGCACGAAGATCATGGCGAGGCCGAAGGTACCCCCGGCCGGCGCGGAAGCGGCCTTGGCCGAGTCGCCTCCGGCGAACATGCCGGCGATGGCGATGAATGCCAGCCCGGCAAACAGCAGGTACTGCATGACCTTCTGCAGCGCCTTAGATTCGAGGGTGCCCAGCACGTTGATCGCTGTGAATACCGCCACGCCGATGGCGGCGTAGATGGCCGAGCTGTTCTCCCCCAGGCGCAGCATTTCCGAGGCATAGTCGCCGAACACGTAGGCCACCGCCGCGATGGCGCCCGTCTGGATCACGGTCATGCGCGCCCACGCGAACACGAACGCCACGCCGCGGCCCATGCCGCGCGACAGGAACGCGTATTCGCCGCCGGTCTCGGGGTAGCGCGACGCGAGCTCGGCATACACCAGCGCCCCGCACAGGGAAACCAGGCCGCCGAACGCCCAGGCGAGCATGAACTCGGCGTTGCTGTCGGTATTGCCGGCGACGATGGAAGGCGCCTTGAAGATGCCGGCGCCGATCACCATCCCGCAGATGAGGATGATGCCGTCGGACAGCGACAGGAGCTGCCGCGGCTTTACCGCGCCTTGGTTGCCATCCACGGGAAGGTCCTTTTCTCGTTGCCGTTGGAAACTTGGACTTCGCCGGCGATGCGCCCATCCCTGAGCCGGCCGACGAAATAGTGGTGCCAGGCGCGGCTGCCGATCACGCCGGTGACCACGATCTTGATTTCCTCGCCGCGCAGGCGCGAGTTACGCACCAGCAGGTCGCGTCCCTCGGCCTGGGTGTCGATCTCCAGCATCTGGTATTTCTGCGCAATGCGAAAGCGCCAGCGGCCGCCGTGGCCGGGAATGTCGCTCGTCCAGGTGCCGGCGGCGTCGGCCGGCACGATCCACAGCTCCACGGTCGACACCCCGCCCACGCCGACCGGCTTCTCCGGCGCGCGCATCTGCAGCTTCTCGTCGTAGGGCCAGTCGCCGATCGGGCCGTCGTGCGACACGATGCGCGTGCCCGGCCTGAGCCTGAGCAGCCGCGGCAGCAGCTTGGCGTTGAAATCGGGCAGCAGGTACATCGTCACCACGGTGGCCGGCGAGAGGTCGACGTCGAACAGGTCCATCGCCTTGAACTCGGCGTTCTTCTCCACTCCCGCGCTGCGCGCGTTATCTGTGGCGAGCTTGACCAGGTTCGGATCGAGGTCGACCCCCATCGCGGTGGCGCCGCGCCTGGCCGCCTCGATCACGATGCGCCCGTCGCCCGAGCCCAGGTCGATCACGTGGTCGCCCTTGCCCACTTGCGCCATGCGCAGCATGCGCTCGACGATCTCCATGGGCGTCTGCACGTACGGCACCGTGCCGTCGTCCCAGCCCCAGGCCTGCAGCTGCGCGTGCACAGGCAGCGCGATCCAGAAAAAAACAAAGAGCCTTGCTATGAGAACCAAGAAGAACCTCAAGGGTAAAATCGCTCCACGCCCCGGTAGCTCAGTGGATAGAGCGGCCCCCTCCTAAGGGGCAGGTCGGACGTTCGATTCGTCTCCGGGGTGCCAAAAGCTATCGAATCGTTCGCGTCCATACAGGGGCGCTAAGTCTAGCAGCGCCGCAGCGGACCTGATCTAGAATCCGGCTCGAGGAGGAGTGCCATGGACCTGAGCCGATTTTTGGTGGCGACGGTGTTCGCGCTGTTTTCCGCGGCGGCCGTTGCGCAGTACCCCGACAAACCGATCCGCCTCGTGGTCCCGTTTCCCCCCGGCGGCGCCGCGGAGCTGGGCGCGCGCATTTTCGCGCAGCCGCTCGGCCAGGCGCTGGGCCAGACGGTGGTGGTCGAGACCAAGCCGGGCGCCGACGGCGCCATCGCCGCCGAGGCCGTGATGAAAGCGCCGCCCGACGGCTATACCCTGTTCTATGCCACGAACACGGCTTTCAACTGGGTGCTCGCGGCGCGCAAGGATCCGCCGTACGACCCGCTGCGCGATTTCACGCCGGTCTCGCGCATCGGCTACTTCGGCTTTTTCCTGTTCACGCATCCCAGCGTGCCGGCGAAATCGGTCGCCGAGCTGGTGGCCTATGCCCGCGCCAATCCCGGGAAGCTGAATTACGGCACGGGCAACAGCACCTCGCAGCTCCTCGGTGCCCAGCTGAAGCGGCTCGAGAACCTCGACATCGTGCATGTCCCGTACAAAGGCGACGGCCCGCTGACCGTCGACCTGCTCGGCGGGCGGGTGCACATGGCCTTCGCCACGCCGGGCAGCGCGGCCCCGCAGGTGAAGGAAGGCAAGCTGCGCGCGCTGGCCGCGATGTTCCCGAGCCGCAGCCCGCTGCTGCCCGAGGTGCCCTCGGCGCAGGAAGCGGGACTGGGCAAGATGACGCTGACGCCGTGGGGCGGCGTATTCGGCCCGAAGGGCATGCCGAGGCCGGTGGTCGAGCGGCTCGCCCGCGAGCTCGAAGGAGTGCTGAAGCGCCCGGAGGTCCGCGAGGCGTTCGGCAAGATCGCCTTCGAGCCCAAAGGCTCCACGCCCGAAGAGCTGGCCGCGTTCCTCAAGCAGCAGATCGAGGTGTGGACCGCCACGGCCCGCGAGGTCGGCATCAAGCCCGAATAGCGTCGCTGCGCGCCGCATGCAGCATCTGAAGCCGGGGGATCTGGTCGCGCTCGAGCACGCCGGCAAGCACTACGTGTTTCTTGTCCTGTCGCGCTCCGCCTTCTTCGGCTGCCAGTGGACGTTTGCGTTTCATCGGACGTTTCCGGAAGTGCCGGCCGGCGGATCGATCAACCTGTCCGGCGAGAGCGGATTCGTCGCGCTCATCGACTTCATCGAGCCGCGGCGCGCCAACACGGTAGCGCGCATCAGCAAGGGACTGGACCCCTCCCCTCACCTCGCCTTCACCAGAACCAAGGCGCTCATCCGGCAAGGCGTGTTGGGGCCGCCGCTCTGGTACATCTACGACCGGGCATTCCGCATCCTGAAGCAGGAACCGGCACTGGCCGAGGAAGAGCTCGACTACCCGATCGGTTCGGGAATGAAGGCGCACGAGGCCTTCGAGCTGGTCGATGCGCGCTGGAGGCCCCGGGTCCTGGTCGACCCCAGCATCCACACCGGGCAGTATCCCCGTCGCCCCAAGTTCTAGAACATAACTTTGGTCTCCTGATCAGAGGCTTATCTTCACTATTTCGTGTAGTACTTCACATGAAAAGTGGCGCGGCGCTGATACGCTGTGGCCATAATAAAAAGCTGTCTGGTCAGCCTCTAGTCAAAGGCCCGGTCCTCCTCCTCCTCCTCGGAAACCGGGCTTTTTCTTTTCCTCGGGGGCGCAGCGCGGCCCGCCACGCTGGCGACGCTGGCAACCAGCTCCGCCGGCTCGACCGGCTTGGAAACATGGACCAGGAATCCCGCGCGCAGCGCGCGCGATCCTCGGAGCGGGCGAAGTCGCTCACCAGCAGGTCCGGCCGCCGCTTGGCGAGCAGCGGGAGCGCCTCGCGCGCCGAGCCCGTCGGGTGTCGTCGCTCCCGTGCGCGGCAAGCGCCTGGATCAGCGGAAGCGGCCGGGGGATGCTGCCGATCGGCTCGTGGGAATTGCATGCGCACAGCTAGAAGTCCGCGTCCGCGGCGGCTGCCGCGCGGCGCTGCATGCGCCGGTGCTGCCAGAGCGCGGCGGCGATGGACAGCACCGAGGCGGCGAGCAGCAGGCCGGAAATCGGCCGCGTCACGAACAGCCACAGGTCGGCGTCCGTCATGACCGAGCGCACCAGGTTGATCTCGATCTGGTCGCCCAGGATCACGCCGAGGATGAAAGGCGCCAAGGGAAACCCGAGCTTCACCATCAGGTAGCCGAGCACGCCGAAGCACAGCAGCACGTAGACGTTGCCCATGGTGTTGTTGAGCGCGTAGGCACCCACCACGCACAGCACCAGCACCACGGGGAACAGCGCCGCCTTGGGCACCGTCACCACGCGCAGCATCCAGCGCGCCCCCACGGCGAGGATCAGCACCATGATCGGATGCGCCAGCAGATAGGCGGCGAAGATGCCGTAGGCGAGCTGCGCGTTCTGCGAGATGAACAGCGGCCCCGACTGGATGCCGTGGATGGTCAGCGCGCCCAGCATCACCGCCGTGACCGCGTCGCCCGGGATGCCGAAAGCCATGATGGTGACCAGCGAGCCGCCGACGTTGGCGTTGTTCGAGGCTTCCGAGGCGACGATGCCTTCGGGCGCGCCCTTGCCGAAGGCCTCGGGCCGGCGCGAGAACTTCTTCGCCTGGTCGTAGGCCATCATGCTCGCCGCGCTGCCGCCGATCGCCGGCAGCACGCCTATGAGCACGCCGATGAAAGCGCCCCACAGCAGCTGGAACGGCCGCGACACGACTTCCCAGAGCACCTTGGCGTGCGACACCGCGAGGCTCATGGCGCCGTCCACCGCCTGCGCCGCGTGCGCCATGCCTTTCTTCTCGATCTCGCCCATGATTTGGGCGAAGGCGAACACGCCGATCAGCACCGGAAGGAAGTCGATGCCGCCGCTCAGGAACGCAATGCCCAGCCTGAGGCGCTCCTGGCCCATCACCGGGTCCACCCCCAGCACGGTGACGATGAGCCCGAGCGCGCCGGCAATCAGGCCCTTGAGCAGCGAGGCTTCCACGAGCCCGGCCACCATGGACAGCGCGAGCACGAACAGCGAGAAGAATTCCCACGGCCCGAATTGCAGCGCGAAGCTCGCGAGCGGGCCGGTGGCGCCGATGAGGAACAGTCCGCCCAGCAGCCCGCCGAACACCGAGGCCCAGACGCCGATCCACAGCGCGCGCCCGGGCTCGCCGCGGCGCGCCATCTCGTGGCCGTCGAAGGTGGTGGCGATGGACGAAGGCGTGCCGGGCAGGCCGAGCAGGATCGCGGTTACCAGCCCGCCGGCCGAGCCGCCGACATAGACGCCGGTCATCGCCGCGAGCCCCTGCAGCGGATCCAGGCCGAACGTGAACGGCAGCACCACGATGATGGTCATGGTGATGGTGACCCCCGGCAGGGCGCCGCCCACCACGCCCGCCAGCGTGCCCAGGCACAGCGGCACCAGGTACTTGAGCTGCAGGATGTCGACCATGCCCGCGGCGAGCAGCTCGTACATGCTAGAACCCGGTCCAGCGCCCGCGCGGCATGAGCACCGATAGATAGTGCTCGAACGCCACGTAGACGACGGCTGCAGTGATGAGCGCCAATGCCCCGACCCGCAGCCAACCCTTCACCGAGCGCGGCGGGTCGAGCAGCGCATTGGCGGCCGCGACGTAGGCGAAGGTCGCCACGCGAAAACCCAGCCAGGGCAGCGCCACCACATAGACGGCGAACACCGCGAAGTGCAGCACGACGGCGGCGTAGTTTGCTTCTGGCTCGCGCGTGGTTTTCTTCGGCTTGAAAAACTCGAAAGCCACCAGCGCCGCGGCGAGCACCGCGGTGAAGCCGAGCACGATGCGCGGATAGAAGCCCGGGCCGATCGGCACCAGCGGGCTGGGCTTCAGATCGAGCGTGAGGGCGAAAAGAAAAAGGCTCGCGGCGAACACCGCGAGCCCCGCCCAGCCGTCCCGCGAGAACTTCAACGCTTCAGCAGGCCGAGGTCTTTCGCCAGGTTGCGGTTGAGATCATCGTTCTGCTTGAGCCACTTGCCGTAGGCCGCGCGGTCGAGGTAGCGCACGTCGGTGCCCTGCTTCTTCATCGCGTCGGCGAACTCCGGCGCCTTGGCCGCCGCGGCGCAGGCCGAGCCGAGCTTGGCGATCACGTCGGCGGGGGTGCCCTTGGGCACCAGGATGCCGCGGTTCACGTCGTAGACCACGTCCACGCCGAGCTCCTTCAGCGTCGGGATGCTGGGCATCTCGGGATGGCGCTTCTCGGTGGCGATGGCGAGGAACTTGAGCTGGCCGGCCTCCACCTTGCCCTTCTGCGTAAGGTTCGAGTCGGTGAGGTCGATGTGCCCGCCGAGGATCGCGTTCATGCGCGGCGCGAGGCCCTCGTAGGACACGTACTTGAACTTGACTCCGGCCTTCTGCTCGATGAGCGCCGGGAAGAAATGGCTGGTCGAGGCAAGCGTCGCGCCGACCGTGATCTGACCGGGACGCGCCTTGGCGTCGGCGAGCAGATCCTTCATCGAGTTCCACGGCGTCTTCGGGCTGGCGGTAAGCACCGAGGGCGTCGATGCGATGAGGCACACCGGCTCGAAGTCGGTGTACTGCACGTCGGCCACGCCCGCGTAGTAGGTGGAGTGGATGTAGTCGTGCACCGCGTACAGCGTGTAGCCGTCGGCAGGCGAGTCCTTCACCTCCTTCGCGCCGCGCGTGCCGGAGGCGCCGCCGACGTTGGCGATCACCACCGTCTGGCCCAGCGCCTTCTGCAGCCCCGGCGCGAACGGCCGGAAAATGTTGTCGGTGTCGCCGCCCGCGGCCCAGGGCACCACCAGCTTGACCGGCCGATCAGGGTAGGCCGCATAGGCGTTGAGCGAAACGAGCGCGGCAACGACCCCGGTAAAAACCTTTCTCATGATGTCCTCCTCCAAGGAAACCGCATAATAAGTCATGTTCCAGGGCAAATGGTACGACGAGGTCGCGGCCGGGGAGCGTTTCGGCACGCGCGTCACGGTGACCGAGGCGCACCTGGTGCTCGGCGCGGGGCTGTTCGGCGACTTCAACCCGCTGCACGTGGACGAGGAATTCGCCAAGTCCTCGCGCTTCGGCTCGCGCGTGCTGCACGGCCCGTTCACCTCGGCGCTGGTCTCGGCGCCGGTCGGCATGTACTTCGCGCGCACCGCCATCGCCTATCTCGAGCACGCCTGCCGCTTCCTCGCGCCGGTGCGTCCGGGCGACACGCTCGCGACGGAATGGACGGTGATCGAGAAGCTGGACAAGCCCAAGCACCGGGGCGGCATCCTGGTCCTCAAGGCAGTGTCGAAGAACCAGAACCAGGAAACCGTGGTCGAGGCCGACGGCAAGCTGCTGGTGGCATCCAGGCCCGCCTCTACAGCCGCCTCTACACGGTAAGCGACTTCATCCAGGCGCGGTCGATGCGGTCCTTCCACCACCAGACCCAGCGGCCTTCGGCACTCCAGCCGCCGCGCTGCGCGATCGCGTAGCGCCGCCCGCAGGACACCAGCAGCAGCGCATGCCGCTGCGGCCGGTAGGGCACCAGCGGCGCATCCTGCATCACATGGCGCAGGTTGGCCGACAGCGTCTCGCCCTGGCGCAGCGCGTACACCCCGGACTTGGGCACTGCGGCCGAGCGCAGCGTGGCGCAGTCGCCGGCGGCGAACACCTCGGGATGCGACACGCTTTGCAGCGTGTCCTCGACCAGCACAAAGCCGCGCTCGTCGCAGGCGAGGCCGCCGCCGCGCAGCCAGGGCTGCGGCGCGGCGCCGGTGGTGAGGATCACCAGGTCGAACTCCTGGCGCGAGGCGCCGGCGATCACCTGCGGCCCGGGCTCGATCGCGGTCACCGCCATGCCGGGGCGCAGGTCTACGCCCATGCCGCGCAGCATCGGCTCCATGCGCGCCGGCGAAAGCTCGGCCTTGTCGGAGTAGAGCGTCACCGCGGCGCCGCGGTAGCGCAGCGCCATGGCGAGCTCGGCGCCGGCCGGGCCCGCGCCGGCGATGGCGACACGGTTCAGCCGGGTGGTCCGCAGCTTCTCGAAGAACACGTCGAAGGGCTTGGCCGCGAGCGCGAGCCCGGCGCCGGGAAACGGCCGCTCCACCAGCGAGCCGACGTTGAGGCTGACGAGGTCGTACTCCAGCTCCGCGCCGTCGTGCAGCGTCGCGACGCGCCGGTCGTGGTCCAGCTTCGCCACCTCGCCCTCGATGAACTCGGCGTACGCGGCCTCGGCGAGCCGCGCGAGGTCGATCTCCGCTTCGAGGCGCCGGTAATGCCCGGCGACCACGCCCGGCAGCATGCCGGAATACATCTGCTTGGCGCGCGGGGAGACCAGCGCGAAGCGCGCGCCGTGCAGCGGCTCCTTGACGAGCGAGCGCAGCACCGCGAGGTGCGCGTGACCGCCACCGATGAGAAGGATGCGCTTCACCCCTTGCGGGATTCCTCTAGCCTGCGCAGCTCCTTGCGCTGCACCTTGCCCGTGGTGGTCATGGGCAGCGCGTCGATGAACTCGACTTCTCGCGGGTACTCGTAGGGCGCGAGACGGCCGCGCACGTGCGCCTGTATCTGCTCGACCAACGCCTGCGAAGCGGAATGTCCCGGCTGCAGCACGATGAACGCCTTCACGATCGAGCCGCGCGTCGCGTCGGGCTTGCCGATGACCGCGGCGTTGGCCACCGCCGGGTGCTTCACCAGGCAGCTTTCGATCTCGGCCGGCCCGATGCGGTAGCCCGCGCTCTTGATCACATCGTCCGAGCGTCCCTGGTACCAGAGGTAGCCGTCCTCGTCCATGCGCCCCTGGTCGCCGGTGCAGCCCCAGTCGCCGATGAACTTGTCGCGGGTGGCCTGCGGGTTCTTCCAGTACTCGAGGAAGAAAACCGGGTCGTCGCGCCGATCGACCGCGATCTCGCCGAGCTCGCCTCTTGGAACTTCAACGCCATTTTCATCGATTACGGCTACGCGATGCCCGGGATACGGCCGGCCGATCGCGCCCGGCTTCACCGGCCAGGCGGCCTGGCAGTTGCCCACCACGTAGTTGATCTCGGTCTGGCCGAACATCTCGTTGATGGTGACGCCGAGGTGCTCGCGCGCCCATTCGATCACCGTCACGCCGACCGATTCCCCGGCGCTCATGATCGACCTGAGGCTCAGGGAAAATCTTTTCTGCGGTTCGGGTACGGCCTTCATCATCATCTTCAGGGCCGTGGGAAACAGGAAGGAATTGCGCACGCCGTATTTCTCGAGCAGGTAGTACGCCTTCTCCGCGTCGAAGCGGCCGCGGTAGCCCAGGATCGGCACGCCGAAGCGCCACGCCGGCAGCAGCGCGTCCATGAGGCCGCCGGTCCAGGCCCAGTCCGCCGGCGACCAGAACATGTCGCCCTTCTGCGGGAAGAAGTCGTGCGAATGCACGAAGCCCGGCTCGTTGCCGATCAGCACGCGGTGCGCCTTGAGCGCGCCCTTGGGCGGACCGGTGGTGCCGCTGGTGTAGACGATGAGCGCAGGGTCGTCGGCTTGGGTGTCGAGAATGGAAAAACGGGAAGAGGCTTTCTGCAGGAGCGCTTCCCACGCATGGACCCCCGCTTCGCGCGCACCGCCGACCCCGATCACGTGGCGCAGTCCCGGCAGCTTGTCCTTGATGGCCCACAGGCTGGCAAGCGTGGCGGGCTCCACCAGCGCCACGCAGGCGCCGGCGTGGTTGATGCGGTACTCGAGCGCCTCGGGCCCGAAAAGATGCGACAGCGGCAGCGCGATGGCGCCCATCTGGAACACCGCGATGTAGGCGACCGCGGTTTCGGGGCGCTGCGGCAGCAGCAGCGCGACGCGCTCGCCCGGCTTTACGCCCAGCCCCGCAAGCGCATTGGACAGCCGGTTGGCCGCCTGCTGGATGTCCCAGAACGACCAGGCTTGCGTGGCGCCCGACTCGTCTTCCCAGTAGAGCGCGAAGCGGGCGCGGTCCTCGGCCCACTGCCCGCAGCAGGCGCGCGCGATGTTGTAGCGCCCGGGGATGTCCCAGCGGAAGCCGCGATAGATCTCTTCGTAGCGGTCCTGCATGCTTTAATCGAGTTTACATGAGCCTGCAAGCCTTGGTTTTCGACGCCTACGGCACGCTCTTCGACGTGCACTCGGTGCTGCGGCGCTGCGACAGCTTCTTTGCCGGCCGGGGCGCGCAGCTGTCGCAGCTGTGGCGCGCGAAGCAGCTGGAGTACACCTGGCAGCGCAGCCTGATGCGCCGCTACGCGCCGTTTTCCACCGTCACCCGCGAGGCGCTCGCCTACGCCTGCGAGGCGCTCGGCCTGGAGCTCACCGCGGAGCGCATGGAGGCGCTGATGGGCGAGTACCTGATGCTGGCGCCCTTCTCGGAGGTGCCGCAGGCCATGCAAAAGCTGGCGGGCAGAAAGCTCGCCATCCTGTCCAACGGCTCCCCGGACATGCTGCTGCCGCTGGTCGAGCATTCCGGGCTGAGGCTGGACGCGGTGCTGAGCGTCGACGAAGTGAAGTGCTACAAGCCGGCGCCGGAAGCCTATGCGCTGGCCGTAAGCGAGCTGCGGGTCGCGAAGGAGAACATCGGGTTCGTGTCCTCCAACTGCTGGGATGCGCTGGGCGCGAGCGCCTTCGGCTTTTCGAGCTTCTGGATCAACCGCAGCGGCGCGCCGGTGGATCGCCTCGGCGTGCGGCCGCGCACCGTGGTGAAGACGCTGGATGAAATTCTGCTCTAACTGCGCCGCGCCGCTCGCCAAGCGCGTGCCGCCGGGAGACACGCTGGCGCGCTGGGTCTGCGACCAGTGCGGCGAGATCCATTACCAGAATCCCAAGCTGGTGGTGGGCGCGGTGCCCGAGTTCGAGGGCCGGCTGCTTTTGTGCCGGCGCGCCATCGAGCCGCGCTACGGCTACTGGACGCTGCCGGCGGGGTTCATGGAGAACGACGAGACCGCGGGGCAGGCGGCGCTGCGCGAGACGCTGGAGGAAGCCGGCGCGCGCATCGAGCTGGGCGCGCCGTTCAGCATGATCTCGGTGCCCTACGTGAACCAGGTTCACCTTTTTTACCTCGCCCGCCTCGTCGACCTGGAGTTCAAGCCGGGCGAGGAATCCCTCGAGGTCGCGCTCTACGAGGAGGCGCAGATTCCGTGGAAGGAAATCGCCTTTCGCACCGTGGCCGCCACCCTGCGCCACTGGTTCGCCGACCGCAGCAAGGGCGCCTTTGCCTTCCACGCGGAAGACATCATCCACCGCTAATCGGGGTCAGAGCCCGAATAGACAATCGGGGTCAGAGCCCGGATTCTCATTCGGGC
>DATACE010000189.1:0-8928 GCA_036259215.1 Burkholderiales bacterium
GTAAAGCTGCGCCCGTCGAGCTGCACCGTGCGCTCGGCGCCGCGATACGCCTCCTCGAGCGTCAGCCTTACCGCCACCTCGTAATCCTCGCCGGGGAACGCCATGCTGCGCCCCCGCGGGCCGCCGCCGGCGCGCCGGCCGAAGCCGGTGGCGCGACCGAAGGCGCCCAGCGACTCGAACAGATCCGAGAGGTCCACGCCGCCCAGGTCCTCGCTGCGCCCGGCGCCGAAGCGGTCGAACCAGTCCGGCGGCGGGCGGAAATCCTGGCCCGGCCGGAAGCCGCTGCCGAGGCTGTCGTAGGCCGCGCGCTTTTCCTTGTCGCGCAGCGTCTCGTACGCCTCCGAGACCTCCTGGAACTTCTCCTTGGCGTCGGCTTCCTTCGAGACGCCGGGATGGTACTTGCGCGCCAGCCTGCGGTAGGCTTTCTTGATGTCGTCCTCGCTCGCGGAGCGCTCGACCCCCAGCACCTTGTAGTAATCCTTGTATTTCATGCCGGGTTAGATGGGGGCGGGGGCCGGGCGCTTAAAGCGGGCGGCACGGCGCTTGCATCCCGTTGATTTCGAACCATGAACCTGTACCGGGTGGAAACGCAGCTTGCGAGCCTGGATCGGCTGGTGCCTCACCTGACCGAGCATGGCTGCGACATCAGCGCCCAGGATGCGGCGCGCAGCCTGATGCGCTACTTCGACGCCGCCGCGCTGGCGCGCGACGACAAGTTCGTCGGCACGACCTACGCCAGCCTGCGCGACAAGCTCAAAGCCATCGCCGAGGGACGCTCCAAGCGCCTGTCCATGGACCAGGTCGCCGCCTTCAGCCGGCTGTACCGCGAGCAGATGCTGCGCTCGGAAACGGGCGCCATACCCCGCAACTAACCGCTGCTGTAACGCCGCGACCGCTATTTGCGGTCGGTCGCGTCCTCGATCTTGTCGCCCGCGCGCTCCACCGTGCGGTCGATGGCCTCGCCCGCTTTTTCCGCCGGACCTTTCTGGTCGCATCCAGCGAGCACCCCGAGTGCAAAAGGCAGGGCAACGACGGCGATGGCAATGGTTTTCATGTGAGCAGCCCCAGGATTCCAATGATGATGAGGTAGAGCGCAACGATGTAGTTCAAAAGCCGCGGCATGACGAGGATCAGGATGCCGGCAAGCAGCGCGACCACAGGCTGCACGAGGATAGACATGCATGAAGCCTATCGGGCCATTGCGACAGGCTGACATGAGCGACCTACGGCGGACGGCTCAAGGCGCCGGAGGACAACCTCCGTGATCAGGCGAGGCCGGGATTGCCGGCCACGCCGACGAGCTTGGGCAGGTTGGGGGTGAGCGCGCGGATGGTTTTTCGATCGCGCAGGAACGCCTCGAGCACTTCCCAGATCGGCTGTCCCTGCGCGCCTTCGGCGACCGGCGCCCAGCCGGCGACCTTGTAGCGCCGATGCGCTTCCAGGGTCTTTCCATTGAGCCTCATTTCCGAAATGCGCGCGCCGATTTTTTCGCGCGGCGCGATGGTGTAGCTCATGCCGCCCACGCGCACCATGTCGCCGCCCTGCTGCAGGTAAGGATCCGGATTGAACAGGTTGTCGGCGACGTCTTCCAGGATGGTCTTGATCTGCTCCCCGGTGAGCTCGTTCAGCGTCGAGTAAGGGTAGGTGATGGCCGTCTGGTCCATCACATGCTCGAAGGTGATCGCGTCTCCGGGCAGCAGCGTGGTGCCCCAGCGAAAGCCCGGCGAGAAGCCGATCTGCGCGCCTTTGACCTGCATCAGGCCCTCCAGGATAAGCTGGTCCCAGGTGCCGTTGAAGTTGCCGCGCCGGTAGAGCAGTCCCTCGGTCGTGGCCAGCTTTTCCTGCAGCTTCACCGCATGGGGCTTGCGCACCTCGGCGATGTAGCCCGCCATCTCCTTGTCTTCGGGCAGGAGGTTGGAGAACACCGGGAGCAGGCGGTAGCGGTAGCCGCTCACGCCGCTTCCCGACACCTGCAGGTCCAGCACGCCGAGGAACTTGCCGTTCGAGCCGGCGTTGGTGACCAGCGTCTTGCCCACGAGCACCGGCGCCGGCACGCCGTCGTGCGTGTGGCCGCCGAGGATCGCGTCGATGCCTCGCACGCGCGCGGCGAGCTTGAGGTCGACGTCCATGCCGTTGTGCGAAAGAAGCACCACGGCGCGCGCGCCCTTGGCGCGCACTTGGTCGACCAGCTCCTGCAGGCGCGCCTCCTGGATGCCGAAGCTCCAGTCCTTGATCTTGTAGCGCGGATTGGCGATGGGGGTATAGGGGAAGGCCTGCCCGATGACCGCGAGCGCCACGCCGTTCACGCTGCGCAGGCTGTAGGGCTTGAACACCGGATCCTCGAAGTCCAGCGTCTTCACGTTCTGCGCGAGGAACTCGATCGGCGAGAGCTCCTTTTCCGCGGCCTTCACGCGCTCGGCGCCGTAGGTGAATTCCCAGTGGGCGGTCATGAGCTGGACGCCCAGGCGCTTCTGCGCGCCGATCATGTCGGCACCCTCGGTCCACAGCGCCGTGGCCGAGCCCTGCCAGCTGTCGCCGCCGTCGAGCAGCAGCGCGTGCGGGCGCGAGGCGCGCAGGCGCTTCACCAGCGTCGCAAGGTGCGCGTAGCCGCCGAGCTTGCCGTAGCGCCGGGCCAGCTTCTCGAAGTCCAGATGGGTGAAGGCGTGCGCTTCGCGACTACCCTCCGGGAGAGCGAAATGCTTCAAGAACTTTTTTCCGACCAGATGGGGCGGCTCGCCGTTGCCCAGGTTCACGCTCGGCTCGCGGAAGTGCACCGGCAGGAGCTGCGCGTGCACGTCGGTGAGGTGCAGCAGCGAAAGGTTGCCGAAGGCCGGCAGGTCGTACAGCTCGGCGGCCGCCTGGGCTTCGCTTGCGCCGGGGTGCAGGCTGGCGCCCGCCGCCGCGGCGAGCGACAGCAGGCGCAGGAAGTCTCTTCTATGCAATTACTGGTTGACCGGCGAGGCCGGGTCGAGCAGCAGCGCGGTGAAGTCCTTGATCTGCTCGTCGGTCAGCGTGCCGGAGTAGCCCAGGCGCGGCATCTGCGAGCAGGCGCTGTAGGCCTTGGCGTTGTAGATTTTGCCGTAGACGTAGCGCTGCATGTCGGGGCCGTTGCCGCGCTTCTTGCCGAAGCCCAGCAGGCTGGGACCGATGGTGCCGTACGAGGTTTCCTGCGGCGAGATCTGGTGGCAGTTGTAGCAGCTGCCGCCGGCGGCCACGCCGGGCTTGTCGCTCCACATGGCCCCGCGCCCGCTTTGCGCCATCTTTTCCGCGCGCTTCCAGTCGCCCATCAGGCTGCCCGACGGATACTGGATGGTCTTCATCTGGTCGGCCTCGAGCGCCTTGGCGACCTCGGCGGGCGGCTTGTCGTGGGTTTCGGTGCAGATGCGCTGCAGGCCGTCCTGCACCACGCGGTCCATGGTGGCCTGGCCGCGCGCCTTGAAGTCGCGCTTGAGAACCTCGGTCACCTCGCGGGCATTCGGTTCTCCGAATGCGGGCAGCGCGAAGGCCGCGATGCCTGCTAGCCCGAACATCCAAAGCAGCGTGCGGTTCATCGCTTGGTCCCCGGGCCGCGGTAGGTTTCGCCCTTGGCAGTGGTGGTGAGGTACATGTTCATGGCGACCGTCGCCTCCGAGCCGAATACCGGCTCCGGCATGCGCATCTGGCGATAGCAGTCGTTGATGCGCCACTGCATGGTCTTGAACTGGCTGTTGGAGACGCGATAGGCGGGCCAGGTGGCCATCACCGGGCGCGCCGCCTTGGGCGTGGAGAGCACCGGCAGCTCCGACATGCGGATGCGCTTGTCCTCCTCGCCGTGGCAGGAGGCGCACGAGAAGTCCCATGCGCCGGCGCGGTGGAAGAACAGCGCCTTGCCCAGCTCGTAGCTTTCCTTCTCTTTCGGGTGCGTGCTGCCGGGCGCGAGCTTCATGCCCTGCGACTGCGCCGCCACGTACGCCGAGAGGTATTCCATCTCGGAGGGCTTGTCGGCGTTGCCGAACAGGCGCTTGGTGGCTTCCTCCGGGCTGCGCCCCTGCACGGTGGTCATGCAATGCAGCAGGCGCGTCTCCAGGTCCATGACGCGGTCCGCATCTTTGAAGTAGCGGGGCAGCGCGGCATACGCGCCCCTCAGCACGCCGGGGCCTTTGCCCAGGTCGCATTTCTCGAGCGAGACGTTGTTCGGGCCCTGCGGCTTCTTCCACAGGTCCTCGCCCACCAGCTCGAACAGCTCCACCGGGCTGCCCTCGGCAGTCATCCTCTGGTACTTCTCGAACTGCGACTGGGCCAATGCCGGCGCCGCCGCCAAGGCGAGCACCGCACCGCAGGTGATTGCGCGCATCATCCTCCTCCTCCTCCAGCCTGTGGGACGTGGACCAAACCCCGGCGGACCGCGGTCAGGCGACCGCGGTCTCGGTCTTGTTGGTTTCGCCCTTGTTGTCGAGCCAGCTCACTTCGATCTTGTCGCCCTTGGCGCCGCCCTTGAGGCGGAACGAGAACACCGGGTTGCGCGAGATCGCCTGGCTGATCTCGCCCTCGATCACGGGCTTGCCGTTCACCTTCACGGTGATGTTCTGGATGAAGTAGGGCGCGCCCTTGGTCTGCTGCGCCGTCTCCATCGGGTGCGTCATGAGCACGCGCACGTCGGTGTTGCCGCCGGCGAGCGTAGCCCGCATTTTCATCGGTCCAGCCATGTCAGCCTCCGCATCCGCCGATGGTTACCTTGATTTCCCGGGTCGCCACGTAATGCTTGCCGCCGGCGGTGGCGACCACGCGCACGTCCGAGGTCTCGCCCATCTTGGCGTTGAGCTTCACGAACGGCAGCGCGCCATCCTTGAAGTCGAAGCGCGCGGCAAGCGGGAACGGGTTTTTCTCGATCACCACGGCGATCGCCGTGGTGTTCGGAATGCTGCTCGAGATCTCGATCGGCACCACCGCGCCGTTCTCGGCGATCTGCGGCGCGTCGATCACGATGCCCTTGCTCGGCTCGGTGCTGGAGGCGCCCAGGCTGTTCAGCGCGTCGCCGGGGCTTTTCGCGGCGAACGCCTCCTTGTTCCATGCGGCCAGCGCCATTACGGGCTTGAGCAGGCCGCCGACCACCAGTGCGGCAAGCACGCCGAGCCATCCTCTGCGTCTTTCATTCATCTGCGATATCCCTCCTGGACACCGGGAAATATAAAGGGGCCCCGGCTGCCGATAGATCAATTGTACTTATCTTCGCATACGCGCGAACACATTGCGGCGGCGCGGCGCGGCTGCCCAGAATACCGGCATGCTCGTCCGACCTCACGGAAGCGGACCGCTCCAGCCGCGCCTGCTCGCCGGCGAGGCGCTCGCCGCCGAGCGCGAGCGCGCCCGCACCCTGCCCGCGGTGCCGGTGACCTCGCGCGAGAAGGGCGACCTCATCATGCTGGGCATCGGCGGCTTCACGCCGCTCGAGGGCTTCATGACGCGCGCCGACTGGGAAGGCGTTTGCGACGCCTGCCGCTGCGCCTCGGGCCTGTTCTGGCCCATCCCCATCACCCTGTCCACGCACGCCGCCGTAACGGGCGGTGCCGAGATCGCGCTCACCGATCCCGAGGGCGGCGAGCCGCTTGCCACGATGCGCGTCACCGAAGCCTATTCGATCGACAAGGCGCGCGAATGCGCCGCGGTGTTCGGCACCACCGACCCGGCCCACCCGGGCGTGAAGATGGTGATGGAGCAGGCGCCGGTCAACCTGGCCGGACCGGTGAAGGTGCTCTCCGACGGCGGGTTCAAGGCGAAGTACGGCGCGCTGTTCATGACCCCGGCGGAAACGCGCGCCGAGTTCGAGCGCCTGGGCTGGTCGCGCGTGGCCGCCTTCCAGACCCGCAATCCCATGCACCGCTCGCACGAGTACCTCGCCAAGGTGGCGATCGAGACCTGCGACGGGGTGCTGGTGCACTCGCTGCTCGGCGCGCTCAAGCCCGGCGACATCCCCGCGGAGGTGCGCACCCGGGCGATAGCGCGGCTTATCGAAAGCTACTTTCGCCCCGGCACGGTGGTACAGGCGGGCTACCCGCTCGACATGCGCTACGCCGGCCCGCGCGAGGCGCTGCTGCACGCGGTATTCCGGCAGAACTACGGCTGCTCGCACCTCATCGTCGGCCGCGACCACGCCGGCGTGGGCAGCTACTACGGGCCCTTCGATGCGCATCGCATCTTCGATCGGCTCCCGCCGGACGCGCTGCAGACGCGGCCGCTCAAGATGGACGTGACCTTCTGGTGCTACCGCTGCGGCGGCATGGCGTCGGGGCGCACCTGCCCGCACGGCGATGGCGACCGGCTGCAGGTGTCGGGCACGCAGCTGCGCAAGTGGCTGTCCGAGGGCAGCCCGGTGCCTGCGGAATTCAGCCGTCCGGAAGTGCTCGAGGTGCTGCGGGCGTACTACTCCTGACCCGGCCGCTGCGCGGTTGCGAAACGCCTACGGCTGTTTCGGCGTCTTGTATTCGGCTTCCTTCTGGAACGGCTCCCAGACGGTTTCGTAACCGACAAAGCCCTTCTCGTTTGCCGGCTTCTGGCGCGTCGTCACGAAACGCGCATGGCCGTCCGGAACTTTGGTGGGGGCGGGTTTCTTTTCGTCGCTCATCGTTGCCTCTTAGATAGGTCTCATGAGTGATCGGTCGATATCCGCGCCGGCGACGATCGCCCCGCCCGCTCTCGTTTCCGCTGCCGTTGCATCGCGCACGGCCAATATCTCGAGCGTGAAGATGACCTCCCTGCCGCAAAGCGGGTTGTTGCCATCGACCGTCAGCGTCTCGTCGGTCACCCGCGTCACGAGGAAGCTGCGGGTCTGGCCGGTGTCGCTTTGCATGAGGATGGAGGTGCCGAGCCTCCGATACTCCTCGGGCACGTTCTCGATGCGATCGGTAAACACCAGCGACTCGTCGCGGGGGCCGAAGACCCGGTTACCGTCGATCGGCACTTCGATGAGGTCGCCGGCGGACTTGCCCTCCAGCGCCTTGTGGACCGAAGGCGCCAGGATCTCATTGTGTCCGTGCACGTAACCCAGCGGGAACTCGACCGTGGTGAGGACATGCCCCGACTTCCTGTCGGTCACCTTGTAGGTGAGCTCGACGAACTTGCCGTCGCGAACGGTTTCAGAAGATGGACGCACCGAAGATCCTGAGGTTGCCGTTTTCATAGCCGAGGACCAGCCGGCCAAGCCATTCGCCCGGCTTCCTGGTGCTGCGCTGCCGGTAGAGCACCGTCACGTGCTCGCCGCGGCGGATGATGCCGAGCGGGTCGATGTCCTCGGAAAGGCTTCTCGCCAGCTCGCTATTGGCGAACTGGTGGCCGGCGACGACCTGGTCCATGGCGAGCGCGAAGGCGCTCGAGAAGTTCTTCGCGAATTCCCCGTACTCGCCTTTGTTCGAAGACTTGACGAGGTCGCGCCACAGGGGGTTCGCCATGGCCAGGATCTCCTCGTCCGTTTTCTCAATGATGCTCACCATCGGAAACCAGGTGATAGCAGGGCGCCTTCTCCATGGTGTACTCGCCGGTTTGCGGATCGCGGCGCGAGACGGTCAGCACGTGCCAGTTGGCATCGTCCACCTTCATCGCGTCGCCCCGGTAGTAGTAGCCCGGCCAGCGCGTCTCCTTGCGAAACAGCGTGTGCTGCGTCACGCACTCCGCGGCGCGATGACGGTGCTTCAGTTCCCAGGCGCGCAGCAGCTCGTGAAGGTCCTTGGCGGCCAGGCTCTCGAGGTCCTCCTCCATGATCGTCAGCTTCTTGAGCGCGATATTCAGCAGCTTCTCGTTGGTCATGTAGCCGACCGTATAGCCGCCGCAATACTCGTCCATCAGCTTCTGCAGGCGGTCCAGGCCCTGCTGGGGGTTGATGTAGTGCGGGTTGACGTCGCCCGCGACGATCGCGTTGCGGTAGGTCTTGTAATGCTCCAGCGGCTTGTAGATCTCCGCCCTGCGGCGGCTGATCTGCTCGTCGGATACGACGATGCCTTCGCCCTTGCCGTCGTCGATGTACTTGCAGGCGGCCTTCGCGGCGAGGCGGCCTTCGGTGAACGACCCCGACGAGAAGGCGTGCGGCGTGCCGCCGACCGCGTCGCCGGCGCCGAACAGGCCTGCGATGGTCGTCATGCGGTTGTAGCCCCAGAAATACTCCGGAGGGGAAACGTCCTCGGGACCCGAGCACCACGCGCCCGAGCAGGTCGCATGGGAGCCCATGACGTAGGGCTCGGAGGTGGTCAGCTCGGGATTCTCGTTCTTGGGATCCACGTCGGTGGCGGCCCACAGGACCGCCTGGCCCACCGTCATGCCGAGGAAGTTTTCCCAGCCGACCTCTTCCAGATGAGGATCCTGGAAGGCGCGCATGGTCACCATGTGGATGGGGCCGCGGCCGGCATTCACTTCCTGGATCAAGGTATGGTTGCGCAGGCAGGTCGGGATCGGCCGATGCGTTAGGTGCGAGGCTTCCGGATCGAGGTACTCCTTGCCGACCATCTTCTGCAGCTCGGGAAACCACTTGGACTCGTACTCTTCGCCCAGGCCGTTCTGCGTATAGGTCTTCAGGTGCAGGAAGTAGGCGCCCACCGGCCCGTAGCCGTCCTTGAAGCGCGCCAGCACGATGCGGTTTTCCATCTGCGTCATCTTGGCGCCGGCGTTGATCATGAGCCCGTAGGCGGACGCGGACGACCAGGGCGCATACCAGGTGCGGCCGGCGCCTTCGCCCACGGAGCGCGGCTTGAAGATGTTGGAGGCGCCGCCCGCGCCGCAGATCACGGTCTTGGACTTGAACACGTGGTAATTGCCGGTGCGCACGTTGAAGCCGACGGCGCCGGCCACCCGGTTCTCCCTGCCGTCGTCCATCAGCAGGTGGGTGACGCAGATGCGGTTGAAGACCTTGTCCGCCGATTTCTTGGCGGCCTCGGCGACGATGGGCTTGTAGGACTCGCCGTG
>DATACE010000190.1:0-11972 GCA_036259215.1 Burkholderiales bacterium
CCGTCCTCGCGCTCCAGCGCGTGGACGGTCTCAGGCTTCACGAGCGTGCCGACGTCGTCGACGTTCAGCTTCTCGCCGACCGACTGGCTCGTCACCTGGCGCGTGAGCGTGCGCTCTTCCTCGAGTCCGGGATAGCCGATGCGGATCTTCAGCAGGAAGCGGTCGAGCTGCGCTTCCGGAAGCGCATACGTGCCTTCGTGCTCGATCGGGTTCTGCGTGGCGAGCACCATGAACGGCGGCTCGAGCGCGTGCGCCTGGCCCTCGATGGTGACCTGCGCCTCCTGCATCACCTCGAGCAGCGCCGCCTGCGTCTTCGCCGGCGCCCGGTTGATCTCGTCGGCGAGCAGCAGGTTCACGAACACCGGGCCGCGGCGGGTGGTGAACACCTGGTTCTTCGGGTCGTACAGCGTGTGGCCGGTCACGTCGGCCGGCATCGGGGCGGGGGTGAACTGGATGCGCCCGAAGGTGCCCGAGATGGTGCGCGCGAGCGCCCGCACCAGCAGCGTCTTGCCCAAGCCCGGCACCCCTTCCACCAGCACGTGGCCGCCGGCGAGCAGCGCGCACAGCACCGCGTCGATCACCTCCTGCTGGCCTATCACGGCCTTGCCGATCTCGGCGCGCATGGCGCCGACCACCTTGGCCGCCTGCGCGAAGTTTTCTTCTTTCATCGGTTCCCTTTTTCCAGTGCGCTGTGGATTTTCTGCGCGGTATGCATGAGGTGCACGAAATCTGCGCCGCTCGCTGCCTCGGCCCGGCTCATGAAGCGCCGGGCTTCGTCCGGCGGGATCGAGATCAGCGAAGCAAGGCGGGAGGCGCGCTCCTCCGGCGAAGCTTCGCCGAAGTCCGGATGCGCGTGCGCAACGTGGCGCAGCGCGGCATCGCGCGCGGCGATCA
Source organism: Burkholderiales bacterium (assembly GCA_036259215.1). Taxonomy (GTDB): domain Bacteria; phylum Pseudomonadota; class Gammaproteobacteria; order Burkholderiales; family SG8-39; genus SCGC-AG-212-J23. The sequence goes on from DATACE010000190.1 coordinate 895, forward strand.
CCAGGCGCGCCCGCAGGCCCCTCGCCCAGTAATAGCGGCCGCTCGCGCGCAGGTGGTCGAGAAGCCGGCGCCGCGCGGGCGGTGCGTCGGGCAGGACCGGCCCGAAGCGTGGGCCGATGCGCCACAGCCACAGCACGAGCAGCGCGGCCACGGCGGCGAGCACCGGCGCCGCGTGCTGGCGCAGGAAGCTCCACAGCGACAGACGCTCCTGGCGCAGGAACACGTAGAGCGCTTTGGCGGGGGCGAGCTCGAGCAGGTACCAGAAGAATACGGCGTTGTCGTCGGTGCCGATGAGGTTGTTGCGCGCGAAGGCGAAGCTGCCGGCGACGCTTACCGTGCCGCGGCCGTGCTCCATCGACGCCATCACGGTGGCGCGCCCGCTGCCGGCGGAAAACAGCACCTGCGCATCTTCGGGCAGCTGCAGCACGGTGCGGCCGAACAGCGACACCTTGAGCGTGCGGCCCTGCGCCGTCTGCACCGGCGGCGCCTTGAAGTTGCGCCCGCCCGCGCGCCGCTGCACGCCTAGCGCCTCGAGCAGCGGATCCGACACGCCGGGGAGCTCGGCCTCGACGATCAGGTGGCCGCCGCCCGCGGCCCAGTCGACCAGGCGCCGCAGGCGCCGCGGATCGATCGCCTGCCGGCCGGCCGGCAGCAGCAGCACCCCGTCGCCGGGCAGCTTGTCGAGCTCGGGCAGCGCGCGCACCGGGTGCGCCGGCACGCCCATGCGCTCGGCCAGCCGAACGGCCGCGAGGAACGGATCGCGGCGCGCCTCGGCGCTCGGCCCCACCCATTGCTTGCCGGGAACGCGCTCGAACGTGGCGAAAAACCACGCGGCGCCGAACACCACCACCGCCAGCGCCCCAAGCGGCAGCAGCCAGCGCCTCATGCGAAGGCGTCTTTGTAGCCGGCGGCCAGCTCCTGCACGCGTGCCGGCGAGAGCTCGCGCTTCGCGTAGGCGCAGGCGCGCCACAGATCGACCAGCGCGGCGAAATACGGCATGCCGGCAAGGCGCACCGCCTCGCCCTCGGTATGGCTGGCGAGCAGCTGCACGCCGCGCTTGTGCACCAGCTCCGACAGCGCACCGCGATAGAGCAGGCTAAGCGCCTCGCGGAGGCGCCCTTCGGCTGCCAGCGCCGCCGCGGCTTCGGCGACGTCGGCAGGCAGCTTGTCGGGCGCCAGCTCCATGCCGAAGAGCGCGGCCGGCGGGCGATACGGCTCGCGCGGCGGGGCCGCCATGCGCGGCAGCAGCTTCAGCGCCTGCCACAGAAGATAGGCGGCCGCCGCGGCCACCAGCGCCCAGAAAAGCACCTGCAGCGCCTTGGCGAGGGCGTAGCCGATGCCCGAGCCCGTGTCGTCGTCCTTCGAGCCATCGCCGAGCAGCCACTTCCAGAACGCTTCCCAGAAAGAGCCGCTGCCCTCTTCCGGGTTGTCGGAGGCGCGCACCTGCCAGCGCATCGCGTCGCGGTAGTGGCCGAATTCGCGCGCCTTGAGCACCTCGGCGATCTCGGTCTTGGGATCCTTGGTTTGTTCCTGAGCATCCGCGATTCCCGGCACGAGCGAGAAAGCAAACGTAAGCGACATCAGGATAGCCACGGCATGGCGCTCGGCGATGCGGCGCAGGGCGACTTCGATGTCCCAGCCTTCGAGCAGCGTGCGGCGGTTAAGGTACAGCGCGAAGCCGGCGGCGACGTAGAACGGCTCGAGCAGCAGCCAGACCGCCGCGAACACCAGGCCGTCGCCGACGCTCGCGGTGGTGACCCAGTCGAAAAAGCCCCCGAAGAAAGGCACCTCGTCGCCGCGCTGGCGCTCGAGCTGCGCCGGCAGGAGCACCTGGCTGAGCGCACCCGCGGACCACAGCAGCACCGCCTCGAAATGCACCCACACCACGGTGAGCCACACCGCGTGGCCGCGCGCCCGCTTGCCGAGCAGGCTGCGCCGCGCGCGCGCTTCGCGGCCGCGCTGGCCTTCTAGCTGGCGCACCGGGAGGTTGAACGAGCGCGCGAGGTCCAGCCGGTCCAGCGTGAGCGCCCGGAGGAGGCCGGTGCCCAGCCATTCGCGCGCGCCGCGCAGCACTTCGCGCGGCCCGGGCACGGCGCCGAACACGGCCCGCGACAGCACGTGCAGCACCGCGCGGTCGTAGACCGGCTGCAGCCACCAGATGGCGAGGATGGCGAGCCCCACGGCGTCGAACGCCCAGCCCAGCAGCAGCGCGAGAGCGCAGACCAGCGACAGCACCAGCGCATGCACCGCGTACACCGGCCGCCACCAGCGCTGCAGCATGGCAAGGCCCAGATCGGTCGCCTCCCACGGGGAGCGGCGGCGCAGCGTGACTGCGATATTAACGGGCTGCACGCGACCGCCCGGCGAAAGCGAAATAGGCGCCCAGCAGCAGCCAGAACGCCACGCCCACGCCGATCTTCACGTTGAAAGGCACTTCGGTGAGCGGCGACCAGAACGCCTCGACGAAGGCGGCGATGAAGAACATGAGCGCCGCGCCGTACATGATGTGCACCGCCGGGCGCGCCGCCGCGACCAGCGCGGCGCGCCGGCTGAGCGCGCCGGGGGCGATCACGGCGAGGCCCAGGCGCAGGCCGGCGGCCCCGGACAGCGCGATGGCGATCAGCTCCCACGACGAATGGCCGGCGACGAACGACCAGAAGGTCTCGGTGTAGCCGATCTCGGTGAGATAGCCGGCCACCGCGCCCAGGACCACGCCGTTCGAGCCGAGGAACCAGATCGAGCCAACCCCGGCGAGCATGCCGCCGGCGAAAGTCTGGAAGCCAATGCCGGTGTTGTTCCAGATGTAGAAGCCGAACATCATCAGGCTGGTATCGGCTTCGCGCATCCCCAGGCGGCGTGAAGCCGGGTCGTACATCTCGTGCACGCCGGCGATCTGCTCGGGACGCAGCAGGTAGTGCACGAACTCGGGGTAGGCCTGCAGCAGCGCCATCAGGCCGAAAAGCGGGCCGAAGAAAAGGAGCGAGGCGACGAGCACCAGGCGCCACTCGCGGCGCACCAGCGCCGGAAAGCCGGCCGCCAGGAACTCGAGCAGCCGCTGCGATTCGCGCCGGCGGTTTTCGTAGAGCGCGTGATGGCCGCGCAGCACCAGGCGGTTCAGCCGGTCGACGAGCGCCGGGCTGAACTGCCGGTCCGAGGCGAGCGCCAGGTGCTGGCAGATGCGCCGGTAGCGCCGCGGCATGTCCGCCGCGTCAAAGGCGCCCTTGCGCTCGAGAAAGCCCTCGAATTCCTGCCACTCGCCCGCGTGCGCCGCCTCGAAAGGCGCCTGCCTCACGAGCGGCCCGCGAGGTAATTGGCCATGCCGAGCAGGCGCGCGGCGGCGCGCTCGCCCTGCAGCGCACCCACCAGCGGCGTGGGCAGCTCGGCAAGCTCCTCCAGCCGATCCTGCGTCAGGCTCGCCGAGCGCTCGGCAAGGTCGAGCACCGCGCGCTGCTCTTCGAGGTCGAGCGGCACGTTGGGGACGACGGGCGCGGCGGGCGGGATATCGGCCACCACCGGCGGGCCGGCCTGGTAGACCACCACGGTGCCGGCGGCAAGGTCGCCCAGGCGCTTGAAGTCGCGGCTGAGCAGCATGGCGAGCAGGCCGATGCCGTAGAGGAACGGGAGGAAGTCGACGGCGCGCAGCAGGTTGCGGGTGAGCGCGCCGGGCCAGCGCACCGGCGTGCCGTCGTCGTTCAGCACCGCGAGCCCCATGGCGCGCTTGCCGGGCGTCTGGCCGCGCCAAGTGGCTTCGAACCAGGCGGGCAGCAGCCATTCCACGAAGAACGCGGCGAGCAACAACATGCCGATGCCCGCCTGGCCGAACTGCAGCACGACGGTGCCTACGGCCATGAGGAAGGCGAGGCGGATGGCAAGGTCGATCGCCCAGGCCATGGCCCGGGGAACCGGTCCAGCGAGGTGCAGCGTGAGCTCGATGCCTTCTGGTGTTGCGACTCGACGGGTGGTGTCGAGCATCGGATCCCCCCAAGGGAGACCCGATTCTAGTTTTTTCTCACCCTCGACGCATGGAGTCGAAGAACTCCGCGTTCTGCTTGGTGGCGCGCAGCTTGTCGATGAGGAATTCCGCGGCTTCGAGCTCGTCCATCGGGAACAGCAGCTTCCTCAGCACCCAGATCTTCTGCAGCACCGGCGCGTCGATGAGCAGCTCCTCGCGGCGGGTGCCGGAGCGGTTGACGTTGATCGCCGGGTAGATGCGCTTCTCGTGCATGCGCCGGTCGAGGTGGATCTCCATGTTGCCGGTGCCCTTGAACTCTTCGTAGATCACGTCGTCCATGCGGCTGCCGGTGTCGATGAGGGCGGTGGCGATGATGGTGAGCGAGCCGCCTTCCTCGATGTTGCGCGCCGCGCCGAAGAAGCGCTTGGGCTTCTGCAGCGCATTGGCGTCCACGCCGCCGGTGAGCACCTTGCCGGAGGCAGGCACGACCGTGTTGTACGCACGGGCCAGCCGGGTGATGGAATCCAGGAGGATGACCACGTCTTTCTTGTGCTCCACCAGGCGCTTGGCTTTCTCGATGACCATCTCGGCCACCTGCACGTGGCGCGAGGCCGGCTCGTCGAAAGTGGAGGCGACCACCTCGCCGCGCACCGAGCGCGACATCTCGGTGACTTCCTCCGGGCGCTCGTCGATGAGCAGCACGATCAGCACCACCTCGGGATGGTTGGCGATGATGGCGTGCGCGATGTGCTGCAGCATCACGGTCTTGCCGGCCTTGGGCGGGCTGACGATCAGTCCGCGCTGGCCCTTGCCGATGGGCGCGACGATGTCGATGACCCGGCCGGTGATGTTCTCCTCCGCCTTGATCTCGCGCTCCAGCTTGAACATCTCGTCCGGATGCAGCGGCGTGAGGTTCTCGAACAGGATCTTGTTCTTGGCGGCCTCGGGCGCCTCGCCGTTGACCTTGTCGACCTTGACCAGGGCGAAGTAGCGCTCGCCGTCCTTGGGCGTGCGGATCTCGCCCTCGATCGAGTCGCCGGTATGCAGGTTGAAGCGGCGGATCTGCGAGGGCGAAACGTAGATGTCGTCGGTGCTCGCGAGGTAGGAAGTCTCGGGCGAGCGCAGGAAGCCGAAGCCGTCGGGCAGCACTTCCAGCGTGCCGTCGCCGAAGATCGAAACGCCTTTCTTCGCCTGGCTTTTCAGCAGGGCAAAGATCAGGTCCTGCTTGCGCATGCGGCTGGCGTTCTCGATGCCGTTGCCGACGGCCATCTCGACCAGCTGGGTGACGTGATGGGCCTTCAGCTCCGACAGGTGCATCGGGATGGCTGGCGCACCCGCGGGCGGCTGGCCCGGCGGTTGGGCCGAGTCGGGGCCTTGGGATGAACGGACTTCGGGCTGTGCCGCTTGTGACCTGCTCATTCTCGGGAAGTGCGCCTGTGGTTCAGGCGCCAGAAAGTTCTTGGGGTACTGCCTCCCCCGATCGGGGGAGGCGCGTCAAAGACTAAAAGCTTCAGATGTTGCTGTCAAGGAAAGCCGTAAGCTGGGATTTGGACAGCGCGCCCACGCGGGTGGCCTCGACGTTGCCGTTCTTGAACAGCATGAGCGTCGGGATGCCGCGGATGCCGAATTTTGCCGGGACCTGCTGGTTCTCGTCGACGTTGATCTTGGCGATCTTCAGGCGCCCTTCATACTCGCGGGCGACTTCGTCGAGGATGGGGGCGATGGACTTGCACGGCCCGCACCACTCGGCCGAGTAATCGACCAGGACCGGGGTGTCGGCCTTCAGCACCTCGGGCTCGAATGTGTCGTCTGTCACGCGCTGAATCGAATTACTGCTCATGGCTCCTCGGAAAGTGTTTCGGGAAGGCCTTTATTATGGGGTCGGTTCGCGAGGTTCCCAAGGGATATACTAACCCGTTGATTCGAAGGCCATTATGACCTACGTTGTCACCGAATCCTGCATCAAGTGCAAGTACACCGACTGCGTCGACGTGTGCCCGGTGGATTGCTTCCGGGAGGGGCCGAACATGCTGGTGATCGACCCGGACGAGTGCATCGACTGCACGCTGTGCGTGCCCGAATGCCCGGTCGAGGCGATCTTCGCCGAAGACGACGTACCCGACGCGCTCAAGGACTTCATCGGGAGGAACGCCGAGCTGTCGAAGTCCTGGCCGCCGATCATCGAGCGCAAACCGGCGCCGCCCGATGCGGACGAATGGGCAAAGGTCAAGGACAAGAGGGCGCTGCTCGAAAAATAAAAACGCGAAGCAGCGCAGCAAATTGGCGCGTTGCAAAAATGTTGTCGTCGCAATGACCACACACGTTTTGAAGTTTGATTTCCGCGCTGCGCAGTCATACTTTTGAAAGCTTCATCGCGTAACCTGCTTCCTCGTGTCACCAGGAGGTCCAAGATGGAAACAGGAAGGCTTGCGTTCACCGCCGTTTACCTCAAGTCCAATAGCGGCTACATCGGGTTCATCGAGGAATTACCCGGCGTCAACTCCCACGGCCGCACCATCGAAGAGGCGCGCGATACCCTGCAGAAGCTGGCGGCGGTGGTGTTCGACGAAGAGCGCCGCGGCGCCGAGGAGCTGATCGAAGGCAAGGACGTGGTGCGCGAATCCTTCTTCATTCCCATTCCCCGGACCTGACCTAATTAATGAAGGGGTCAGACCCCTTTAACGTTCAGCCGTAGGGGTCTTCCCCGGTCGCCTTGCCGCGAAAGATGCGGTAGCTCCAGAACGTGTAGCCCAGGATGAACGGCAGCACGATGAGGGTGCCGACCAGGATGAACATCAGCGCGCTCGGGTGCGCGGCGGCTTCCCAGATGGTGAGCCGGTCGATCACCACGTAGGGGAACAGGCTGTAGGCGAGCCCGGCGAAGGACAGGACGAAAATCGCCACCGCGCCGGCGAAGGGCTGCACCTCGGACTTGCGCAGCGACGTCCAGACCCAAAGCCACGCCGCGACCGCGCCGAGCGGCAGCACCGACACGAACACGATGCGCGGGAAGGAAAACCACTTCTCGCGCACCGTCTCGCTCACCAGCGGCGTGCCCAGGCTGACCAGCGCCACGCCAAGGGCCACCCAAAGCAGGCCCCAGCGCGCCCAGGCGATGCTTTTCCTCTGCAGCTCGCCGTCGGTGCGCAGAATGAGCCAGGTCGCGCCGAGCAGCACGTAGCCGCCACACAGGCTCGCGCCCACCAGCATGGCGAACAGCCAGTAGCCCGCTCCGGAGTCGAAGCCGGTGATGTAGCGCCCGAGCATGAACCCCTGCGCGAACGAGGCGAGCGTCGAGCCGGCCCAGAACAGCCAGTTCCACAACTCGCGATGCCAGCCCTCGGCCTTGATGCGGAACTCGAACGCCACGCCGCGCACGATCAGGCCGACCAGCATCGCCGCCACGGACAGGTAGAGCGCGCCCAGGATCTCGCCGTGCGCCACCGGGAAACCCACCAGCAGCAGCCCGATGCCCAGCACCAGCCAGGTCTCGTTCGCGTCCCAGAACGGCCCGATGGAGGCCACCATGCGGTTCTGCTCCGCGCGCTCGGCCGCCGGCATGAGCATCCCCACGCCGAGGTCGTAGCCGTCGAGCACCACGTAGGCGAGGATCGCCACCCCCATGAGAACGGTGAAGGCGAGCGGCAGCAGCTCCGCCGCGCTCATTGCGATCCCTTGCCGGCGAGGTGCGTGAGCACCACCACGTAGGAGACGAGCAGCGCCGTATAAGTGAAGGCATACGCGGCGAGGCTCATGCCCACCTGGCCCGCGCTAGCCTCGCCGACCGCATCCTGCGTGTAGAGCACGCCGGTCACCAGCCACGGCTGGCGCCCGATCTCGGTCACCAGCCACCCGGCGAGCGTCGCCACCCAGCCGGCGAAGGTGAAGCCGGCGAACGTCCAGAGCAGCCAGCGCGGGCTGCTTTTCCTCAAGATCCAGCTTCCGGTCCAGGACAAAAGCAGCATCAGTATTCCCATGCCCACCATGATGCGGAAGGCCCAGAACACCGGCGCCACCGGCGGCACGTCGTCGCCGAATTCGGCCAGCCCTTTCACCTCGCCGTCGAGCGAGTGGGTGAGGATGAGCGACAGCGCCTTCGGGATGGTGATCGCGTAGTCGTTGCGCTGGCGGTCCGGGTCGGGAATGCCGATCAGCGTGAGGGGCGCGCCGCGCTCGGTCTGCCACAGCGCCTCCATTGCCGCAACCTTGGCCGGCTGGTGCTCGAGCGTGTTGAGGCCGTGCAGGTCGCCGACCACGATCTGCAGCGGCACCAGCACCGCGGCGAGGTGCGCGCCCAGGCGCAGCGTCTTGCGCGCCGCCGCGTCCTGCGGCGCCTTCAGCATGCGCCACGCCGACAGACCGGCCACGAGGAACGCGGCGGTGATGCCCGAGGCGAGCAGCATGTGCGTCAGCCGATACGGAAAGGACGGATTGAAGATCACCTGCAGCCAGTCGCCCGCGATGATCTCGCCGTTCACCTCGACATGGCCCGTCGGGGTCTGCATCCAGGAATTCAGCGCCAGGATCCAGAACGCCGAGATCGTCGTGCCGATCGCCACGATCACCGCCGAGAGCACGTGCACCCAGCCAGGCACCTTGTTCATGCCGAACAGCATCACGCCCAGGAAGGTCGCCTCGAGGAAGAACGCAGTGAGTACCTCGTAGGCGAGCAGCGGCCCGGCGACGTTGCCCACCGTGTTCATGTACCCCGGCCAGTTGGTGCCGAACTGGAAGCTCATGGTCACGCCCGACACCACGCCCATGGCGAACGACAGCGCGAACACCTTGACCCACAGCTTGTACGTGGACAGCCACGCGGCGTCCCGGGTGCGCTCGTAGCGCACGCGCAGGTAGACCAGCACCCAGGCGAGGCCGATGGTGATGGCCGGAAACAGGATGTGGAAGCCGATGTTCAGCCCGAACTGCACGCGGGCGAGGATCAACGCTTCTTCCATGCAATTAATATACTTCGCCAATGGCAGCCGAAATGGAATCGGTATACGTCGCGCGCGGCTGGTGGGCGGACGATACGCTCACCGGCTGGCTCGCGCGCCACGCCGCCGAGCGGCCCAATGCCCCGGCCGTTGCATGCAACGGCAGCACAATCACGTATAAGGCCCTTCTGGACCAGGTCCTTCGGGTCGCGGGGGGGCTGCAGCAGCGCGGCGTGGCGCCCGGCGACGTGGTGGCGGTGCAGCTCCCCAACGGGCCGGGGCCCGAATTCGTCGTGAGCTACCTCGCCATCGCGCACCTGGGCGCGGTGACCTGCACCCTGCACATGGCCTATCGCGGCGCCGAGATCGCGGCGCTCATGGCCCACAGCAATGCGCGCCTCGCCATCTGCACGCCGCAGGCAAAGGACATGTTCGAGGGCCGCGGTGTTGATTTTTTGGACATCGAAACAGGGACGAAATTCCAACCGCAGTACATACCCAAGTCGGCAGACCCGTTTCTGCTGCTCTATACATCCGGCACCACCGCCGCGCCCAAGGGCGTGCTGCATGCGTACCGCACCATGCTCGGCAACGCGCGCCTGGGCGCTCCCGAGCACGGCCTGGGGGAAGCCGACCGCATCCTGTGCGCGGCGCCGCTGTCGCATCTTTACGGCCTGTACTCGCTGCATTGCGCCTGGGCCGTGGGCGCCTGCACCATCCTGCTGCCGCAATTCAGCCCCCCTGCGCTGGCGGAGATCGTCCAGAAGCAAAAGCCCACCGCGCTGTGGACTGCGCCGGCGCATGTCGCCGCGTGCCGCGCGGCGGGCCTTTTCGAGCGGCACGACTGGTCGTCGCTCAAGCTCGCCATCGTGTCGGGCTCGATGGCGCCGCCTTCGCTCATCCGCGAGCTTGCGGAAAAGCTGCCCGGCTGCGCGGTGACGCAGCTGTGGGGCATGACCGAGCTGCAGGCCGGCCTGTACACGCGCCCGGGCGACCCGCCGGAGATGTCGGCCACCACCGCCGGCCGTCCCAGCCCGGGCACCGAGGCGCGCGTCTCCGAAGAGGGCGAGCTGCAGGTGCGCGGCCCGCTGCTTTTCTCCGGCTACCTGAACAGCGCCGAGAATCCCTTCACGCCCGACGGCTGGTTCCGCTCGGGCGACCTCGCCGAGCGTCGCGGCGAGTATTTCGCCATCACCGGCCGCAGCAAGGACATCATCAACCGCGGCGGGGTGAAGTTCAACCCGGCCGACGTCGAGATGCTGCTCGATGGGCATCCGAAGATCCTGCAGTCGGCCATCGTGCCGATGCCCGACCCGGTGCTCGGCGAGAAGGCTTGTGCCTTCGTGGTGTTGAGGGACAAGGCCACCTCGCTCGAGCTGGACGAGATCGTCCAGTTTCTTCTTTCCAAGCACATCGCCAAGAACAAGCTGCCCGAGAAGCTGATCGTCGTGCCGGAGATGCCCATGACGCCGACACGCAAGGTGATCAAGGGTCGCCTGCGACTGCCCTGAGAAAGCACCATTACTGCGTGTACGTGGTCGAGCTGTCGAAAGACGTGCTGAGCGAGCCGCGCTTCGTGAAGGCCAACGCGCGCTACCGGCTCGGCTTTCCCTGCGTGTACGTCGGCATGACCGGCCTCGCGCCCGACGTGCGCTTCGACAAGCACAAGGCCGGCATCCAGGCCAACCGCTTCGTCACCCGGTACGGGCTGCACCTGGTGCCCGCGCTCTACGAGATGTACAACCCGATGCCCTACGACGCTGCGCGCGACATGGAAGTGGAGCTCGCGATAGCGCTGCGCGAGAAGGGCTATGGCGTATGGCAGGCTTGAGGAAAGGATTTTCATGAAGCGAGTCGCAATCGTCGCCGGCGCGCGCATCCCGTTCGCGCGCGCGCATACCCACTACGGCGAGCTCGGCAACCAGCAGATGTTGACGGCTGTTTTTAAGTTCCTGGTAAGCCGGGTTTCTTTAGACGGCGAAAAACTCGGTGAGGTCGCCGCCGGCGCGGTGATCAAGCACTCGCGCGACTGGAACCTGGCGCGCGAGTCGACGCTGGGCAGCGGCCTGCACCCGGACACGCCGGCCTACGACGTGCAGCGCGCCTGCGGCACCAGCCTAACCGCGGCGGTGCAGGTCGCGCACCGCATCGCGGCCGGCGAGATCGATTGCGGCATCGCCGGCGGCGTCGAC
>DATACE010000191.1:0-4429 GCA_036259215.1 Burkholderiales bacterium
CCGGCGGCGCCCAGGTGCTCAATGCCTACGTCTCCATTGCGCCCGACGGCACCATCACCATCCAGTCACCGGTGGCTGAGATGGGGCAGGGCATCATGACCGGTCTTCCGCTGATCGTCGCCGAAGAGCTCGACGCGGACTGGAGCAAGGTGAAGGTGGAGCAATCGCCGGTGGCGGCGGCCTATCACCATCCGATCTTCAAGGCGCAGTACGTGGTCGCCAGCATCTCGACCCTGGGCTATTGGACGCCGATGCGGGTGGCCGGCGCGCAGGCCCGCCGCGCGCTGATCGCCGGTGCGGCTGCCCACTGGGGCGTGGCGGCCGCCGAGTGCGTTACCGAGCCGAGCGTCGTGATTCATCGCCCGAGCGGCCGCAAGCTGGGCTACGGCGAAATCGCGGCCTTGGGTGCTCCGGTGAGCGGTCTCGCGCCGATCGATCCGGCGAAGGATCTCAAGCCCGCGAATCAATACCGCCTGGTCGGCAAAGGCGTGCCGCGCGTCGACGTGCCGGCGAAGACCAACGGCTCCGCGCGCTACGGCATAGACGCGCGGCTGCCCGGCATGGCATACGCCACCATCGTGCGGGGCCCGTTGCGGGGCAGCGCCCCCGCCTCCTCCAATGCCGATGCGGTGAAAAAACTGCCCGGCATGGTGGACGTCGTGACACTCGAGCACGGCGTGGCGTTGGTCGGGGAGACGTTTGACGCGGTACGCAAGGCGCGCAAGCAGCTGAAGGTCTCGTGGCGCGGCGGCGAGAGCGGCGCCAGCGTCAATACCGACCGGGATCTGGAGACGTACCTCGGCGATGGGCGGGATCCCAAGCGCGTTGGGGTCGAATGGAAATCCAAGGGAGATGCTGCCAAGGCCTTGTCCGGCGCCGCCCGCGTCATGGCGCGCGAGTATCTGAGCGACCATGTCTATCACGCGCAAATGGAGCCCATGAACGCGACCGCCGACGTGCGCCGCGACGGCGTCGACATCTGGGTCGGCACGCAGGCGCCCACGCGAACCCAGCAGGACGTCGCAAAAGCACTCGGCGCCGCGGCGGACAAGGTCCAGGTACACCAGATGTTCCTGGGCGGCGGATTCGGGCGCCGCGCGACCGTGGAGGCGTCGGTGGATGCAGCCTTGGTCTCCCGCGCAGTGGATCGCCCGGTAAAGCTGATCCTGAGCCGCGAAGACGATCTATGGGCAGGCACGTTCCGCCCCATGACCGCGCAGCGCATAGAAGCCGGACTGGACGCGGGCGGCGCCATCGTAGGCTGGCGCCACCGGGTCATCGGTGAGCCGGTCGGCGATTTCGTCTACCACCCGGGTTATCTCAAGGCCGCAAAAGACCGCGACGTCATCTTCATGATGGGCGCGGAGCTGCCCTACTACACCAAAGTTGCGAACTGGCAGTCGGACCACGTGATGACGCCGGAGCGCACCCGCGTGGCCGCCTGGCGCGGCATCGGCGCGGGCTACACCAAGTTCGCCGTCGAGTCCATGATCGACGAGATCGCGCACGCGAACAAAACCGATCCGTTGGCGTTTCGCCTGTCCCTCACCGACGATTCGCGCACGCGCCGGGTGCTGGAGAAGGTGGCCGAAATGTCGGGGTGGGGCAAGAAGCGTCCAGGCAATACGGCGCTCGGCCTCGCCTTCGCAGAGTACGGCGCCTTTGCGCCCAAGTTCGGCTCCCTGATCGCTTCGGTGGCCGAGATCTCGGTAGACCGCCGCAGCGGAAAAATCCGCGTCCATAACTACTGGGCCGCCGCGGATGCCACGCTCGCCGTCAACCCGGGCGCCTTTGCCGCGCAAGTCGAAAGCGCAGTCGTCTGGGGCTTGTCGGCGGCGCTCAAGGAACGGGTGACCATGGTGAACGGCGTGGTGCAGCAGTCCAACTTCCACGAGTACGAGGTGCTGCGCATGGCCGAGGTTCCGGCCGTGCACGTCGAGGTGCTCAGCGGCGGTCCCATGCCTACCATGGTGGGTGAGCTGGGCGTACCCGGCACCGCGCCCGCGGTTGCAAACGCGTTCTTCGCCTTGACCGGGAAGCGCCTGTACCACATGCCCTTCACGCCGGAGCGCGTACTAGCCGCCCTCAAGGCTTAAAAACAGAGACTGCGATCAAATCGGGCGCTCGCCGGCGAGCGTGATGCGGTGCATGAGGCGCCGGTGTCCGTGGTAGTCGTTGATCGGGTTGTGCTGGGTGCAGCGGTTGTCCCAGAAGGCGAGCGAGCCGACGCGCCACTGGAAGCGGCAGGTGAACTCGGGCTGCACCTGGTGCCGGAACAGGTATTCCAGCAGTGGCGCGCTTTCCTCCTCGGTCATGCCGCGAAAGCGCACGGTGTGCCCGTAATTCACGTAGAGCGCCTTGCGGCCGGTCTCCGGATGCGTGCGCACCACCGGATGGTCGGCCTCGTAGTGCTTGGCATAGTCCTTCACCCTGTCCTCGCGCGTGCGCGTGACATCGGCCTTGGCCGACGAGTTCACCGCCACCAGCCCGTCGAGCAGGCGCCGCATCCCTTCGGATAGCGATTCGTAGGCGAGCGTCTGGCTGGCGAAGAGCGTGTCGCCGCCGAAGGGCGGCACTTCGCGCGCGAGCAGCATGGAGCCCATGGGCGGGATGTCCAGGTAGGCGGTGTCGGAATGCCAGATGCCCCCGAAGTTGTGCCGCTCGTGCTCCAGCTTCTTCACCTCGATCACCTCGGGAAAGCCGCCGATACCCTTCACGAACGGATATTCGACCGGCTCGCCCATGCAGCGCGCGAACGCCATGAACTGCGCCGGCGTCAGCGTCTGGTCGCGGAAGAAGATCACCTGGTGCTCGAGAAAGGCCTCCCGGATCGCCTCCACCGGGATGGCTTTCGAAAGATCCACGCCTTGGATTTCGGCGCCGAGGGCGCCGGCCATGCGGCTGACTCGCATCAGAACGTCCCCGGATAGATGCCGCCGTCCATGAGCAGATTCTGCCCGGTAATGTAGCCGGCCTGCGCGCTGCACAGGTAGGCGCAAGCGTCGCCGAACTCCTGCGGCGTGCCGAAGCGTTTCGCCGGACAGGCCTCGGCGCGTGCGCGTGCCGCCTCTTCGGGGCTCTTGCCGAGCTTCTTCGCGTTGAACTCGATGTTGGAGCGCAGCCGCTCGGTATCGAAGGGGCCAGGCAGCAGGTTGTTGATGGTGACGTTGTGCTGCACGGTAGTGCGCGACAGGCCGGCGATGAAGCCGGTGAGCCCGGTGCGCGCGCCATTGGACAGGCCGAGCTCGGGAATCGGGTGCTTTACCGCGCCCGAGGTGATGTTGACGATGCGGCCGAACCTCCTGGAGATCATGGCATCGACCACCGCCCGGATGAGCAGGATGGGCGCGATCATGTTGGCCTCCAGCGCCTTGACCCAGGCCTGCCGGTCCCAGGCGCGAAAGTCCCCGGGCGGGGGGCCGCCCGCGTTGTTGATCAGAATGTCCGGGGCGGGGCAGGCCTTGAGCGCCGACTCGCGCCCCTCCTCGGTGGTAATGTCGCCCGCGACGATTTCAACCTTCGTCTTGTACAGGGAAACGATCTCGGCCGCCGTGGCCTCCAGCGCTTGTCTGCCGCGCGCGGTGATCACCAGATTCACGCCCTCGCGCGCGAGCGCCATGGCGCAACCCTTGCCGAGTCCCTTGGAAGCCGCGCAGACCAGCGCGGTCCGGCCGCGTATGCCCAGATCCATGTTCAGCTCCTTCTCAGCGACACCAGCAGCACGCCCGAGATCACGAGCAGGCCGCCCAGCGCCTGTATCCATGTAAACGGCTCGTCGAGGCCGAGCGCGCTCGTCGCGGCTACGCTCACCGGGCCGACCGCGCCGATCAGGGCGAAATGGTTGGCCCCGATGCGCTTCAGCGCCTCGGCCTGCAGGAACACCGGCACCACGGTGCTCAAGGACGCCAGGATGGCGGCGTAGCCCCATACCGCGGCCGGCAGGTCGAGCGCCGAGGCGGGCTCGAGCAGCGCAAACTGCAGCACCGCGGGGATCGACGAGATCGCCATGCTATACGCGGTGAAGCGCATCGAGCCCACGCGTTTCACGAGCTGGCTGCCCGCGACCAGGTAGACGGCGTAGAAGAGCGCGCCCGCGAAGATGAGCAGGGCGCCGAACAGAAAGAGGCGGCCCTCGGCGCTGGGCGCCACCTGGTTGGATACCACCAGCGCGATGCCGGCATAGCTCAGGCACAACGCCAGCAGCTCGCGGCCGGTCGGTTTCTTGTGCAGGAAGAGGAACGATAGCAGCAGCACCAGCGTCGGAAACAGGAACAGGATCAGCCGGCCGACGCCCGCGCCGACGTACTGCAGCCCGATGAAGTCGAGAAAGCTCGCGGCGTAATAGCCAAGAAAGCCGAGCAGCGCCACGCTCGCCCAGTCGCGTCGCGTGAGCCGCGGCGGCTGCATGCGCAGCCACCAGCCGATGGCG
>DATACE010000192.1:0-5415 GCA_036259215.1 Burkholderiales bacterium
AACAAATGCATGCTGGAGCTGCCGCACAAGCCGGCGCTCGAGCGCCCGGGCGGCATCATCAACGGCCCGGCGCTCATGGCGGCGGCCGACTGCGCAATGTGGCTGGCCATCAAGGCGCGCCTGGGCGTCGAGGGCGATGCACTGACCTCTGAGCTGAATACGGCGTTTCTCGCCCCGGCCAAGGGCGAGCACGTGTACTGCACCGCGCGCATCCTGAAGATGGGCCGGCGGCGCATCTATGGCGTGGCCGAGTGCCATGGCAAGAAGGGCAACCTGTTCAGCCACCACACCGTGACCTATGTCCGCCCCGTCTGAAGAGGAATTGCGCGAGGTGCGCGATTCGGTGCGGCGCTACGCCGCCGAGGAGCTGGCGCCGCACGCGGCGCGCTGGGACCGCGACAAGGAGTTCCCGCGCGAGGCCCTGAAAGGCTTGGCGGCGATGGGGCTGTACGCGGTCGCCGTGCCCGAGGAGTGGCACGGCGCGGGGCTGGGCTACCGCGCGCTCGCCGTCGCTTGCGAGGAAATCTCGGCGGGCGATTGCGCCACCGCGACGATCGTTTCGGTCAACAATCTCGTGGCGGGCATTTTGGCCGGTTACGGGTCACAGGAGCAAAAAGAGCGCTTCCTGAAGCCCCTCGCGCGGGGCGAGACCATAGGCGCGTTCGCGCTCACCGAGCCGCATGTCGGGTCCGACGCGAGCGCCATCACCACGCGCGCCGAGCGACAGGGCGGCCACTATGTCATCAACGGCGTGAAGCAGTTCATCACCTCGGGCAAGAACGCCGACATCGCGGTGGTCTTCGCGGTGACGTCGAAGGACGCCGGCAAGCGCGGCATCAGCGCCTTCGTGGTCCCGACCGAAACGAAAGGCTACGTGGTGGCCCGCATCGAGGACAAGACCGGCCAGCGCGCTTCCGACACCGCGCAGATCGTGCTCGAGAACTGCAAGGTGCCGGCCGAGAACCTGCTCGCACAGGAAGGCGTGGGCTATCGCATCGCGCTCGGCAACCTCGAGTCCGGGCGCATCAATGTCGCGGCGCAGGCCACAGGCGTCGCTCGCGCGGCGTTTGAGGCCGCGCTTTCCTATTCGCGCGAGCGCAAAAGCATGGGCAAGCGCCTGATCGAGCACCAGGCGGTCAACTTCCGCCTCGCCGACATGGCCACCGGCATCGAGGCCGGGCGGCAGCTTTACCTGCACGCCGCGGCGCTGCGCGACGCCGGCAAGCCGTGCATCAAGGAGGCCTCCATGGCGAAGCTGTTCGCCTCCGAGATGGCCGAGCGCGTGTGCTCGGATGCCATCCAAATCCACGGCGGCTACGGCTACGTGTCGGACTTCCCGGTGGAGCGCCTGTGGCGCGACGTGCGCGTCACGCAAATCTACGAGGGCGCGAGCGACATCCAGCGCCTCGTGATCGGCCGCGCCCTCGAAGACGGGGCTTGATGGCCATCTTTCGCAGTCAACTCAATTCTCGCTCCGCGGAGTTCCGCGCCAACGCCGAGCGCATGCAGTCCCTGGTCCGGGACCTGAAGGACAAGGTGGCCACCGTGTCGCTGGGGGGCGATGAGCAGGCGCGCGCCCGGCACCTGAAGCGCGGCAAGCTGCTGCCGCGCGAGCGCGTGCGCACCCTGCTCGACCCCGGCTCGCCCTTTCTCGAGGTGGGCCAGCTCGCCGCCTGGGGCATGTACAGCAACGACGTGCATTCGGCCTCCATTATCTGCGGCATCGGCCGGGTGTCCGGGCGCGAATGCGTCATCGTGGCGAACGACGCGACCATCAAGGGCGGCACGTATTACCCCATGACGGTGAAAAAGCACCTGCGCGCGCAGGAGATCGCCGCGCAGAACCACTTGCCGTGCATCTACCTGGTGGACTCGGGCGGCGGCTACCTGCCCGAGCAGGACAACGTGTTCCCCGACCGGGAGCATTTCGGCCGCATTTTTTTCAATATCGCCAACCTGTCGGCCGCCGGCATCCCGCAGATCGCGTGCGTGATGGGCTCGTGCACGGCCGGCGGGGCCTACGTTCCGGCCATGTCGGACGAGTCGGTCATCGTGAAGGGCCAGGGCACCATCTTCCTGGGCGGCCCGCCGCTGGTGAAGGCAGCCACCGGCGAGGTGGTCACGCCCGAGGAGCTGGGCGGCGCGGACGTGCATACGAGGGTATCCGGCGTCGCGGACCACTACGCCCTGGACGACGCGCATGCCCTGGCGATCGTTCGCCGCATCGTTTCCAACCTGAATTCGAAGAAAAATGTTTCCTTGGAGATCCGGGAACCGCGACCCCCCCTGTATCCGGCCGAAGAGCTGTACGGCGTCATCCCGGCCGACCCGCGCAAGCCCTACGACGTGCGCGAGGTGGTCGCGCGCCTGGTCGACGGCTCGGAGCTGGACGAGTTCAAGCAGAATTACGGCACCACGCTGGTCACCGGCTTCGCGCACCTGCACGGCTATCCGGTGGCGATCCTCGCCAACAACGGCATCCTGTTCTCGGAATCCTCGCTCAAGGCGGCGCATTTCATCGAGCTCGCGGCGCAGCGCGGCATCCCGCTGCTTTTTCTGCAGAACATCACCGGCTACATGGTGGGCAGGAAGTACGAGGCGGGCGGCATCGCCAAGGACGGGGCCAAGATGGTGACTGCGGTGGCGACGGCCAAGGTGCCCAAGTTCACGCTGATCCTGGGCGGGTCGTTCGGCGCCGGCAACTACGGCATGTGTGGGCGCGCCTATTCGCCGCGCTTTCTGTGGATGTGGCCCACCGCGCGCATCTCCATCATGGGCGGCGAGCAGGCCGCGAGCGTTCTCGCGACGGTCAAGGGATCGTTCTCCTCCAAAGAGGCGGAGGAAGCCTTCAAGAACCCCATCCGCGAGCAATACGAGCGCCAGGGGCACCCGTATTACTCGAGCGCCCGGCTGTGGGACGACGGCGTCGTCGACCCGGCCGACTCGCGCCGCCTGCTCGGCCTGGCGCTGTCCGCTTCCCTCAACGCGCCGATCGAAGAAACCAAGTTCGGCATCTTCAGGATGTGAGCCGTGCTAACTGTCGACAAGCAGGGCGGCATCGCGCGAGTCACCCTCGACCGCCCGCAGCTTCGCAACGCCTTTGACGATGCCTTGATCGGCGCGTTGACGAAAACCTTCATGGAGGTGCAAGGCGACCCCTCGATCCGCGTGCTCGTCCTTGCCGGCAACGGCCCGGCGTTCTGCGCGGGCGCGGACCTCAACTGGATGAAGCGCATGGCGGGCTACGGCTACGAGGAGAACCTCGCCGACGCGCAGGCGCTCGCCACCATGCTGGCGACGCTCGATCGCATGCCCAAGCCCACCGTCGCGCGCGTGCACGGGCCGGTGTTCGCCGGCGGCACCGGCCTGGTCGCCGCCTGCGACATCGCCATCGGCACGCCGGAGGCGAAGTTCTGCCTGTCGGAAGCGAAGCTCGGCTTGTCGCCCGCGACCATCAGCCCCTACGTGATCCGCGCCATGGGCGAGCGCCTGGCGAGGCGCTACTTTCTCACCGCCGAGGTATTCGGCGCCGAGGAGGCCCTGCGCATCGGGATGCTTTCGGCCCTGGTTTCCCAGTCGGAACTGGACAATGCGTTGGAAAGCCTCTTGAAGAATCTCCTCGCGGGCGGTCCCGAGGCGCAGGCAAAGATCAAGGACCTGATCCGCGCGGTGGCGCACCGGCCGGTGGACGACGAACTGGTCGCCGACACGGCGGAGCGCATCGCGCAGATCCGCGTGTCCCCGGAAGGGCGCGAAGGCATCGCCTCGTTCCTCGAGAAGCGCAAGGCGTCCTGGTGTTCCGGAAAATCCTGATCGCCAACCGCGGCGAGATCGCGTGCCGGGTGATGCGCACGGCGCGCCGCCTGGGCATAAGCACGGTGGCGGTGTACGCCGAACCGGACGCGCACGCCCTCCACGTGACGCTCGCCGACGAGGCGCGGCGCATCGAAAGCTACCTGGACATTGGCGCTGTGATGGCGGCCGCGCGCGAAGCGGGCGCGCAGGCCATCCATCCGGGCTACGGCTTCCTCGCCGAGAACGAGGATTTCGCCAAGGCGTGCCGCGAGGCGGGCGTGGTGTTCATCGGGCCGTCGCCCGAGGCGATCGCCGCCATGGGCGACAAGGCGGCGGCCAAGCGCCTGATGGAGAAAGCCGGCGTGCCGCTCGTGCCCGGCTACCACGGCGCAGCGCAGGACGCCGCGCTCCTCGAGAGGGAAGCGGCGCGCATCGGCTTTCCGGTGCTCATCAAGCCTTCGGCGGGCGGCGGCGGCAAAGGCATGCGCGTGGTGACGGCCCGGGAGCAGTTCGCCGCCGCACTGGAGGCGGCGCGGCGCGAGGCGAAGTCCGCCTTCGGCGACGATCGCGTGCTGGTCGAGCGCTACCTCGAGCGCCCGCGCCATATCGAAGTGCAGGTGTTCGGCGACTCCGTGGGCAACGTGGTGCACCTTTTCGAGCGCGACTGCTCGGTGCAGCGGCGCCACCAGAAAGTGCTCGAGGAGGCGCCGGCGCCGGGCCTGGATGCCAGGAAAAGGGAAGCGATGGGCAAGGCGGCGGTGGCGGCGGCCAGGGCCGTGGCCTACAGCGGCGCCGGGACGGTGGAATTCATCGTCGAGCCGGACGGGCGCTTCCATTTCATGGAGATGAACACGCGGCTGCAGGTCGAGCACCCGGTGACCGAGATGATCACGGGACTCGACCTCGTCGAGCTGCAGCTGCGGGTGGCGACCGGCGAGGCGCTGCCGTTCACGCAGCAGGACCTGCGATTTTCCGGGCACGCGATCGAAGCGCGCATCTATGCGGAAGATCCGGCGCGCGACTTCCTGCCGGCGACGGGAAAGCTGGTCCACCTGGCGTTTCCCGAGGCGAGCCGCGAAGTGCGCATCGACGCCGGCGTGCGCGCCGGCGGCGAAATCACGCCATGGTACGACCCGATGATCGCCAAGCTCATCGTCCACGGGCCCGACCGCGCCGCCGCGCTCGCGGGCCTCGCGCAGGCGCTGCGCGAAGTGGAGGTGGCCGGCGTCACGACCAATGTGGCGTTCCTGCGGCGCATCGCCGAGTCGCGCGCCTTTCGCGAGGCGGATCTGGACACAGGGCTTATCGAGCGTAACAGGGATGAGCTGTTGCCCTCCCCAGCTGCCATCCCCGAGGATTTTCTCGCCGTTGCGGCCTACGCGGAGCTCGTCGAGGAGGAGCGCGCCGCGCGCCAGCGGGCGCAGGGCTCGGGCGACCCGCATTCACCCTGGCACAGCGTCGACGGGTGGCGGCTGAACGAGGATTCGCACCATGATTTCACCTTCCTCGACGGCGAGCAGGCGCACGCGGTGCGCGTGATGTTCCGCGAGCCGGGGCTGCGCGTGCGCATCGGCACGGCCGAAGCCAGCCTGGCCGGCGAGGCGCTCGCCGACGGCCGCC
>DATACE010000193.1:0-3736 GCA_036259215.1 Burkholderiales bacterium
TCGGTGCAGCACTCGACGAAGCGGCGCGGGCCGATGGCGGTGGGCGGGTGGAACCACGACAGCACGATCACCGCGGCGGTCGCGCCCGCGGCCACGTACACCGGCGTGTAGCCCGCCACCAGCAGCCCGATCAGCGCGCCGAGCGGCAGCAGGTGGCGCCAGCCGCCGAGCAGCGCGCGCGGCAGCGGCACGATCTGGTCCTCCGGCAGGCGCGGCTCGTTGTGGCGCACCGCCTCGTTGTGCACCAGGAGGTAGATCGAGTAGTAGTAAAGCATGGCGGGAAGCAGCGACGCCCAGGCGATGCTCTTGTAGGCGATGCCGGTGATGTCCGACATGATGAAGGCGACCGCGCCCATGACCGGCGGAAGCATGGCGCCGCCGCTGGAGGCGGTGGCCTCGATGGCCCCGGCGCGCGCGGCCGGAATGCCCATTTTCTTCATGATCGGGATGGTGAGCGGCCCGGTGGTGGCGACGTCGGCGGTGGGGCTGCCCGACACCGAGCCGTACAGCCCGCTCGCCGTCACGCAGGCCTTCGCTGCGCCGCCGCGCATGCGGCCGGTGACCGCGTTCGCCAGGTCGAAGAACAGCTGCCCGCCGCCCGACTTCTCGTAGAAGCTGCCGAACAGCACGAACAGGAACGCGTAGGTCGCCGCCACCTCGAGCGGCGCGCCGAAGATGCCGTTCTCGGTGATGGTCATCATCTCGGTGAAGTAGACGATGCCGAAGTTCTCGTGCTTCAGCGCCCCCGGCATCCACTCGCCGAACACCGTGAAGGCGAGCAGCGCGACCACCAGCGTGGTGAGGCCCCAGCCGGTGCTGCGCCGGCACAGCTCCACCACCAGGCCCACCAGCAGCAGGCCGACCAGGATGTCGGCCAGCGTGGGCTGCGAGAAGCCGCGGCTCCAGTTGAGGAACTTGTCGTGCAGGACGATGTAGTACATCGCCGCGCCGAAGGACAGCGCCGCGAGCACCACGTCGGTCCAGGCAAGGCGCGTGCGCCCGCGGCGCGCGGTGGTGGTGAGAAAGGCGATCGGGAAGGTGACCGCGATGAAAATCGAGATGTCGAGGTGCCAGTTCGCCGTGTAGGAGCGCGCCCACGCGGCGAACGGCCTGAGGAAAGCCATCTCGAGGTTCAGGGCAAGCCACAGCGCGGCGTTGCCGACGATCTGGGCGAGCGCCCCGATCCACAGGACATAGATCGTGGCGATGACCGAGCCGACGCGGATGAGCACCGCCCAGGCGCCGCCTGGGCGATGCCGCCGGCCCTCCCAGCTGAGGTACCTCAAACTACCGGACCAGGCCGGCTTCCTTGTAGTAGCGCAGCGCGCCGGGATGGAACGGCAGCTTGGCCGGGTTTACCACCATCTTGGCGCGCGTGAAGGGCGCGCTCTTCAGCGAGCCGCCGATGGACTGCACGCGCGCTTCGTTCTCGGCGAGCGCCTTCACGTACTTGTAGACCACCTCGTCCGGCACATGGGCGCCCGCGAGCAGCGACACCCACATGCGCACCGTTGGATAGGGCTTTTCCATGAAGTCGTAGGTTCCCGCCGGCACCATGTCGGCGTCGAAGTTGAACGTGTCGGCCGCCTTCTGGATGGTGGCCTGGTCGCCGTCGATCCACAGCAGCGCGCGCTTGCCCGCAATGTCCTTGATGAGCGAGTCGCCCACATTGCGCGCGTTCATGAAGACGTCGGCCTTGCCGTCGGTGATCGCCGCCAGCCCGATGGCGCTGTTGCCCAGCACGAAGCTGCCGCCCCACTTCTCGATGTCGTTGATGCTGAAGCCGTGGGCCTTCATCACCTCGTAGGGCCCGCCGATGGTGGTCTGCGGGTTGTCCGGCCGGTTGATGGCGAGGCGCATGCGCGGCTTCTTCGCGGCGATGTCGGACCACGACTTCACCCCGTTCGCGTCGGCCCATTCCTTGGTCATCAGGAAGTGGATGAACTGGTTGTCGTAGAGCTGCATGACGTAGCTGAACTTTCCCTTCAGCGACTCCTTGAAGGGGAAATCGCCGTCGAGGGCGAGCTTCACCTCGGTGCCGGTGGCGGTGGCGGTGAAGTCGGCCTGCTTGGTGGCGATGGCCTGCACGCCGCCGCCGGGAGAATTGGGCTTGAACGAGACGGCGGACCCCGGATAGGCGTCGCGCACCACCGCGTTGAGACCCTCGACCATGGTGCGCGGATAGCCGCTGGGCGTCGCGCCGGTGACCGTCGCGGTGATCGGCTGCTTGTCGTTGAAATCGGCCAGGGCCGGCAAGGCGGCCATCAGCGCGGCAGTGGCTAAAGCACGGGCAATGGACATCGGACTTCCTCCTCCAGCGATAGGGATGATTACTTGCGCTTCTTCGAGCGCGCGGCTTTTTTGGACGCCTTGGACGCCTTGGACGTCTTGGACGTCTTGGACGTCTTGGACTTCTTGGACTTCTTCGCCTTGCGGGGCTTGGCTTTCTTCACCCGAGGCTTTGCGTCCTTCTTGGGAAACTGCAGGATGGCGTTCTTGAAAAGCTGCACCACGCCGAGGACGGCCGCCTCCTGGCTCGGATACACGGCCTCGGTGCGCAGCAGGAGCTCGTCGCCGCGCTCGGGGTGGTACATCTCGGCGAGGTACTTGCGGCTCGCCTGGTCCAGGACGAACTCGACGCGGAATTGAGCCATCCTATTATCATGGCACAGATGCCAATCCCCGAAACCATGCGCGCCGTCGAGATCTCGAAACCCGGCGGGCCCGAGGTGCTGCGTCCGGCGCAGCGCCCGGTGCCGGCGCCCAAAGCCGGCGAAATCCTGATCAAGGTGGCCGCAGCGGGCGTGAACCGCCCCGATGTCCTGCAGCGCACCGGCAATTACCCGGTGCCCGCCGATGCCTCGGACCTTCCGGGGCTGGAAGTCGCCGGCGAAATCACGGCCATCGGCGCATCCGTCGACACTTACAAGCCGGGCGACAAGGTGTGCGCACTGGTCCACGGCGGCGGCTACGCCGAGTATTGCGTCGCGCCCGTGGAGCAGGCGCTGCCGGTGCCCAAAGGCCTTTCGCTGGTGGAGGCGGCCTCTCTGCCGGAAACCTTCTTCACCGTGTGGGGCAACGTGTACGACCGCGGCCGCCTCGCGGCCGGCGAATCGCTGCTGGTGCAGGGCGGCACCTCGGGCATCGGCGTCACCGCGATCCAGATGGCGGCGGCCACCGGCAACCGGGTGTTCGCGACCGCCGGCTCGGATGAGAAGTGCGCCGCCTGCGTGCGCCTGGGTGCCGAGAAAGCCATCAACTACCGCACGCAGGACTTCGCCGCCGAGATCAAGGCGGCCACCGGCGGCAAAGGCGTCGACGTGATCCTCGACATGGTCGGGGGCGACTACGTGCCGAAGGAACTGAAGTGCCTCGCCGACGAGGGCCGCCTGGTGTTCATCGCCTTCCTGCGCGGGCCGAAGACCGAGCTCGACATCAACGAGGTGATGCGCCGGCGCCTGACCATCACCGGCTCCACGCTGCGCCCCCGGCCGGTGGCCTTCAAGGCCCATCTCGCCAGGAACCTTCGCGAGAAAATCTGGCCGCTGATCGAAGCCGGCAGGATCAAGCCGGAGATCTACAAGACCTTCGCGCTCGAGCAGGCGGCCGAGGCGCATCGCCTGATGGAAAGCTCGCAGCACATCGGCAAGATCGTGCTCACGGTTTAAGAAACAATTCGGGGACGGAGCCCGAATTTCCTGCGCGCGTTATTGGCGTTTGGCTTCATCCTTCAGCC
>DATACE010000194.1:0-2218 GCA_036259215.1 Burkholderiales bacterium
AGGACAACCCGGATCCGCTGCGCCGCGACCCGGTGGCTACCGTGATCGACGGCTGCGTGGGCTGCGGCCTGTGCGGCGAGAACGCGCACGCCGCGGTGCTGTGCCCGTCGTTCTATCGCGCCGAAGTGATCCAGAACCCCACGTGGTGGGACAGGCTATGGAACGGCAGTTCACCCAGGAAATAGAGTCCCTGCGCCTGGGGGAAGGCGACACCTTCCACGGCGAGGGCATCCTTGCGGTCACCAAGGCGCTGCTGCAGTCGGGCGTGTCGTACGTCGGCGGCTACCAGGGCGCGCCGGTGTCGCACCTGCTCGACGTGATGGTGCAGGCGCGCGACTACATGGACGAGCTCGGCGTGCACGTGGAAGCCTGCACTAGCGAGGCCTCGGCCGCCGCGATGCTCGGCGCCTCGATCAACTATCCGGCGCGCGGCGCGGTCACCTGGAAGTCGATCGTAGGCACCAACGTCGCGGCCGACGCCTTGTCCTACCTCGCCAGCGCCGGCGTGATGGGCGGCACGCTGATCGTGCTGGGCGAGGACTACGGCGAGGGCGGCGTGGTGGCGCAGGAGCGAAGCCACGCCTTCGCGCTGAAATCGCTCATGTGGCTGCTCGACCCGCGGCCCAACCTAGAAACCATCGTCGCCATGGTGGAGCGCGGCTTCGAGCTGTCCGAGGCGTCCAACACGCCGGTGATGATGGAGCTGCGCATCCGGGCCTGCCACGTAAGGGGGTCGTTCAAGTCCAGACGCAATGTGGCACCGGCGGTGTCGACCCGGCAGAAGCTGGACGGTCCGCCAAAGGAGTTCATCTACGACCGCCTGGCCCACCCGCCGGCCACCTTCCGCCAGGAGAAGCTGAAGTCCGAGGTGCGCCTGCCGGCGGCGCGCCGGTTCATCGTCGAGCATCGGCTGAACGAGGTGTTTCCCGGGAGCGAGGACGTGGGCATCATCGTCCAGGGCGGGCTCTACAACGGCCTGATGGGCGCGCTGCGCATCCTCGGGCTGGCGGACCCGTTCGGCGCGAGCCGCCTGCCGATCCTCGCGTTGAACGTGGTGTATCCGCTGGTACCCGAGGAAGTGGTGGGCTTCTCGAAGGACAAGAAAGCCGTGCTGGTCCTCGAGGAGGGCCAGCCCGAGTTCATCGAGCAGGAGATCGCCACTTTCCTGCGGCGCGCCGACGCGCCGGCGAAGCTGCATGGCAAGGACTGCATGCACATGGCGGGCGAGTACAGCGCCGAAGCCATGGTGCGCGGCATCGCCAGGTTCCTGGCCCAGCATGCTGCGCACCTGGATACTTCGCCGGGTTCTTCGTGGCTGAATGCTGTGAAGGCCACCCGGGAGCACGCCTCCGCGCTGCTCGGGGCGCTGCCGCAGCGGCCGCCGACGTTCTGCATCGGCTGCCCCGAGCGCCCGGTGTTCTCGGCGATGAAGCTGGTGGCGCAGGACATCGGCCGCCCGCACGTATCGATGGACGTGGGCTGCCATGCCTTCGCCTCGTTCGAGCCGTTTTCGCAGGGCAACACCCTGCTTGGCTACGGCATGAGCCTCGCCAGCGCCGCCGGCGTGGGCCCGATGTCGGCGAAGCGGCCGGTCGCGGTGATGGGCGACGGCGGCTTCTGGCACAACGGCCTGCTGTCGGGCGTGGCCTCCAACCTCCTCAACCGCGGCGACGGCGTACTGGTGGTGATGAAGAACGGCTACGCCTCGGCCACCGGCACGCAGGAGCTCATTTCATCGCCCACGGAGGAGGCGCGCGAAGAAGCCCTCGGCCGCAGCGCCGCGCACTCGGACCGCACCATCGAGAACACGCTCAAGGGGCTGGGGGTAAAGTGGCTGCGCACGGTCGACAACTACCGTGTGGGCGAGATGGCCAAGGCGTACAGGGAGGCGATGACCACGCCGCAGAAGGGCCTCAAGGTGATCGTCGCCGAAGGCGAATGCCAGCTCGAGCGCCAGCGCCGGCTGCGTCCGCAGGTGGCGAAGCTGCTGTCCGCGGGCAAGAGGCAGGTGCGCGTGAAATACGGCGTCGACGAAGATACCTGCACGGGCGACCACTCCTGCATCCGCCTGTCGGGCTGCCCGACGCTCACCGTCAAGGACAACCCGGATCCGCTGCGCCGCGACCCGGTGGCTACCGTGATCGACGGCTGCGTGGGCTGCGGCCTGTGCGGCGAGAACGCGCACGCCGCGGTGCTGTGCCCGTCGTTCTATCGCGCC
>DATACE010000195.1:0-2936 GCA_036259215.1 Burkholderiales bacterium
CGCGCCAGTGCGGGGCGGCCAGCCCCGCGGCGAGGACGGCGGCCTGGTCGGTGCCGGCGGATCGGGCCTGGCCGGCGTCGACCTCCTGCACGGCCAGCACGTCGACGTCGAGACCGCTCATGCACGCTGATCCGCGACCAGGCGAGCGGCGAGCTGGTGGCCGACCTGGCGAAGGACGGGGCGCGTGCGCTGCTCGCACGCGGCGGCGCCGGCGGCCTTGGCAATCTGCACTTCAAGTCCAGCGTGAACCGTGCGCCGCGCCAGTTCACCCGCGGCGAGCCGGGCGAGACGCGCAAGCTGCTGCTCGAGCTGCGCGTGCTTGCCGACGTCGGCTTGCTCGGGCTGCCCAACGCCGGCAAGTCGACGCTGATCCGCGCCGTGTCGAGCGCCCGCCCCAAGGTCGCGGACTATCCCTTCACCACCCTCAACCCCTCGCTTGGCGTGGTGCGCGCCGGCGAGGCGAGCTTCGTCATCGCCGACATCCCGGGCCTGATCGAGGGCGCCGCCGAAGGCGCCGGGCTGGGCCACCAGTTCCTGCGCCACCTCGCACGCACGCGCCTGCTGCTGCACCTGGTCGACCTGACGCAGGTGGACCCGGTGGGCGACACGCGCATCATCGCCGCCGAGCTGAAAAAGTACGAAGAGTCGCTCTACCGCAAGCCGCGCTGGCTGGTGTTCAACAAGATCGACGCGGTCGAGGATCCCGACGCGCGCGTGCTGAAAATCCTTCGCGCATTGCGCTGGAAGCGTCCCTGGTTCAAAGTCGCGGCGATCAACGGCGAGGGATGCAAACCCCTCATGTACGCCGTCGCACGGGAGCTCGCGGGAACATGATCGCGCAAGCCAGGACCCTGGTGGTGAAGGTGGGCTCGTCCCTGGTCACCAACGAGGGCCGCGGGCTGGACGCCGCCGCCATCGCGCGTTGGGCGGTCCAGGTCGCGGCGCTGCGCGAGCTGGGCCGGCGCGTGGTCCTGGTATCGAGCGGCGCCATTGCCGAAGGCATGCAGCGCCTGGGCTGGTCGCGCCGCCCGCACGCCATGCACGAGCTGCAGGCGGCCGCCGCGGTCGGGCAGATGGGACTGGTGCAGTGCTACGAAAGCTGCTTCCGCGGGCACGGCCTGCACACCGCGCAGGTGCTGCTGACCCACGCCGACATGGCCGACCGCCAGCGCTACCTCAACGCGCGCTCTACGCTGCGCACCCTGCTCGACATGGGGGTGATTCCGGTCATCAACGAAAACGACACCGTGGTGACCGACGAGATAAAGCTCGGCGACAACGATACGCTGGGCGCGCTGGTAACGAACCTGATCGAGGCGGACGCGCTGGTCATCCTGACCGACCAGGCGGGCCTGTACGACTCCGATCCGCGCAAGAACCGCTCGGCCCGGCTCATCGAGAAAGCCGACGCGCTCGACCCGGGCCTGGAAGCCATGGCCGGCGGCACCGGCAGCGCGGTCGGAAAGGGCGGCATGCTAACCAAGGTGCGCGCGGCGCGCCGCGCGGCGCGCAGCGGCGCGCACACGGTGATCGCATCGGGCCGCGAGCCGGACGTACTGCTGCGCCTGGCGCGCGGCGAGCACATAGGCACCCTGCTCGCCGCCGGCACGGTGCCCCTGGCGGCGCGCAAGCAGTGGCTGGCCGATCACCTCACGCTCAGCGGCCGGGTACGGCTCGACCCGGGCGCGGTGAGGGCGCTCACGCGCGACGGCAAGAGCCTGCTGCCGGTCGGCGTGGTCCAAGTCTCGGGCGATTTCGTCCGCGGCGAGGTGGTCGGCGTAATGGACGCCGAAGGGCGCGAGCTGGCGCGCGGGCTGATCAACTACTCGGCCGAGGAAAGCCGCCGCATCATGGGCCGGCCTTCGGGCGAGATCGAGGCGATCCTGGGCTACGTGGACGAGCCCGAGCTCATCCACCGCGACAACCTAGTACTGCTCTGACGGGTCTTTCCGGGCGGGATGACCGCCGGCGCGCAGCGCTCGTGCCCCCTCGGCGGCGTCCTGGATGGCCGTGGCGCGCGCCGGGCAGAAATACCGTCGCAGCAGCGCGTTCTGTCCTGTTCGCGGATCTCGGGGCACCGCGCGCCATTGCCCCGGGCGGCCGGACCAGCCGGGGCCGCGCGTCCGGCCGACCGCGTAAACGCGATACTCGCCGGAGCAGCGCAGGCCCTCGAAGGTGATGTTCTCCACCCCGCTCGGGCTGAGCGCCACCAGGGTGTAGCGCACGATGCGGTCCGCGCCGACACTGAGCGAGGCCGCATCGACGAGATAGCGAAAGTCGGTGGGCGCCTCGAGCTCCAGCTCGACCAGGCTGTCACGCGCGAGCGGCGGAGGCGCCACCACCACCTCCTCGGATTGCTTCAGGCGCTCCTCGTTCTCGCGCTCCCAGTCGCTGCTCTGGCTTGGCTGGGCGCCCGCGGCGCCCGCCGCCAGCGCCAGGCCTAGGACGAGAAATCTCAATTCAGGTCGGCGGCGAGCGCATCGCGCACGTCGGCGGCCAGCTTCGCGCTTGCGCGGTAGTGCGGATGGTCCACGCCCGCGGTTACCCCGGCGCCGCGGCGCAGCCGCTCGCGCATCGCTGCGGACAGCTCGAAGCGCAGGAAATGCACCGAGGACGTCTTCTCCTCGTTCTCGCGCTCCAGGTCCTCGTCGGCAATCGCGAACACCCGCTCGCACTCGTCTACCTGCACCCAGACCCGCCGCTCGATGCCCTTGAGCAGCGCCAGCATGCGCCGGCGCTCGTCGGCATCGGGATACTCGATCAGCATCGTCGCCTTCCAGTTGCCGCCGTCCGGGATGAGCGGATTGTAGGCGTCCAGCTCGTGATGGATGCCCTCCTCCTCGAAGATGCGCTCGATGCGCAGCATCTCCTTCACCTGGTAGCGAACGGTGAGCTCGTCCTCGAAGTCGAGGCAAAGGTGCTCGCCGAGATGAACC
>DATACE010000196.1:0-1855 GCA_036259215.1 Burkholderiales bacterium
GCCGCGCGATGCCGCCGCCACGGCGCTCGACCTCATCGATGCGCGCTCCAGCATGCTGGAGCACAAGGGCCGCCACATCGCCATGTGGCGGTGGGGACCGCGCGACGCGCCGGCGGTGCTGCTGGCGCATGGCTGGGGCGGCAACGCCGCCCAGATGCGGCCGTTCGTGTTCCCGCTACTGAGCGCCGGCTGGCGCGTCGTTGCCTACGACCAGCCGGCGCACGGCGTGTCCGAAGGCCGGCTCACCGGCCTGCCGGACTTCGCCGAGGTGCTGGCTGCGGTGGCCGCGCATCACGGCAACGTGCGCGCGGCCGTCGGACATTCGCTGGGCGCCACCGCGGCCGCGCTCGCGCACGCGCAGAACAGGGTGGAACTGCGAAAGTTGGTGATGGTGAGCCCGCCCTCGGACCTGGTCGGCTACTCGCGCCGCTTCGCGCGCTGGCACTGGATCCCCGAGCCGGTGCGCGATGCCATGCAGGCCGCCATCGAGGAGCGCTACGGCTTGCGCTGGTCGGAGCTCGAGCTCGCGCGCCTCGCGCCGCGTCTGGACGCGCAGGCGCTGGTCATCCACGATCGGGCCGACAAGGTCGTGCCCTGGAAGCAAGGCGAGCAGTTCGCGCGCCACTGGCGAGGCGCACGCCTGATGAGCACCGAGGGGCTCGGCCACCGGCGCATCCTGGCCGATGAAGGCGTCACGCAGGCGGCGGCCGATTTCATCCGATGAAAAGACAGCTGATGGCTTCCTGGAGCGATCCCGCCGCCCTCGCCGAAGCCGGACGCACGATGTCCGGCATCGAGTTCCTGCAGGCCATCCGCGACGGCCGCCTGCCCCCGCCGCCGATCGCCGAGCTGCTCGGGTTCAAGCTGGTCGAGGTGGACAGCGGGCACGCGGTGTTCGAAGTGCTGCCCGGCGAGCAGCATTACAACCCCATTGGCGTGGTGCACGGCGGGCTTGCCATGACGCTGCTCGACTCGGCGATGGGCTGCGCGGTGCACACTCGCATGCCCGCCGGCGGCGGCTACACCACCCTCGAAGCCAAGACCAACCTGGTGCGTGCGATCACGGCCAAGACCGGCTTGCTGCGCGCCATCGGCAAAGTCGTGCATGCCGGCGCCCGGGTGGCCACCGCCGAGGCGCGGCTCCTCGACGGCGCCGGCAAGCTCTATGCGCACGCCACGACGACCTGCATCGTGCTCCGTCAGGGTTAGAAAGCCTTAGGAATCCGGTAGTTCGCACGGCGCAGGTGGGCACGATGCAAATCAGTTTACAGAACCGGCGTGCCGGGTTAACAATCAAGGGGCATGTCCTCAGGCCGCGTTTTTCGCTTCGCGCCCACTCCTGAGCGTTCCGCGCGGCACCTGTTCGTGTTCCTGCACGGCTGCGGCGCCACCGCGCAGTCGATGATCCCGATCGCCTTCAAGTTCCAGGCGCGCTTTCCGAGCGCGGCGCTGGTGGTGCCGAGCGGCTTCAATCCCGACGCGCGCGGCGGCGTGGCGCAGGACTGGTATCCCACGCGGGGGCTCAACTGCGACAACCACCGCGAGCGCGTAGCGTCGGTGCTGCCGGATGTCGAGGACCTGGTGCGCCGCGAGCAGACCAATTTCGGTGTCGGCGCGAGCCGCACGGTGCTGATCGGCTTTTCGCAGGGCGGCACCGTGGCGCTGGAGGCGGTCAAGATGGCCGGGCTGGCCGGTGCGGTGGTGGCGTTTTCCTCCCGCTACGCGCGCCTGCCGGCGCGCGGCATGCGCATCTCCTCCCGCATCCACCTGGTGCACGGTGCCTACGATTCCGTGGTTTCGCGGGTGTACGCAGAGCGCGCCGCGCGCGTTCTCGCCGGGCTGCACGTGCCGGTGA
>DATACE010000197.1:0-11360 GCA_036259215.1 Burkholderiales bacterium
GGCCAGCGTGCGGCCTTGGCGAAGCTCGAACGACACCCCGTCCACCGCCTTCACATGACCCACGGTGCGGCGAAGGACGCCCCGGCGGATCGGAAAATGCACCTGCAGGTTCTTCACCTCGAGCAGCGTCGCGCTCCCCGCCCCGGCCGGCGCCTGCGCAGGCGGCATCGGCTCTTTTATCGGCCGCGGCGCGGCGGCCCCCGCCTCGCGCAGGTGGCAGCGTGCATGGTGTCCGGCCAGCGGCTCGATCAGCTTGGGCGCCTCCTGCCGGCAGCGCTCGAACACGTAGTCGCAGCGCTCCGCGAAGCGGCACTGGTCGAAGGCCCGGGTAAGCGCCGGCACCTGCCCGCGGATCACCGCCAGCTCGCCGGCGCGCCCCTGCGGCGAAGGCAGCGCGGCGAACAGCTTCTGCGAGTAGGGATGCTGGGGGGCGCGGAAAAAGCTCTCGCGCCCGGCGAGCTCCACGATTTCGCCCGCGTACATCACCGCCACGCGCTGCGCCATGCGCGCCACGATCCCCAGATCGTGGGTGATCAGCAGCAGCGCCATGCCGCGCTCGTGCTGCAGCTTCTTCAAGAGCTCCAGGATCTGCGCCTGGATCGTGACGTCCAGCGCGGTGGTAGGCTCGTCGGCGACCAGCACCTCGGGATCAACCGCCAGCGCGGCCGCGATCATGACGCGCTGCTTGAGGCCCCCGGAGAGCTCGAACGGGTACTGGTCGAAGCGCCGCTCCGGATCGGAAATGCCTACCGAGCGCAGCAGCGCAACGGCTTTTCGCCTCTTGTGCTTTTCCGCCGGGGCATGCCTTTCGATGACCTCGGTAATCTGCTGGCCCACGGTGAGCACCGGGTTCAGTGCGGTCGAGGGCTCCTGGAAAATCATCGCCACGCGCCGGCCGCGCACCGCGCGCATGGCCGCCTCGGGCAGCGCGAGAAGGTCGATGCCGTCGAGCTCCACCCGCCCGCCGGCGATGCGGCCGGCGTCCGGCAACAGGCGCATGAGCGACAGCGCGGTCATCGACTTGCCGCTGCCCGACTCCCCCACCAGGGCGAAGCAC
Organism: Burkholderiales bacterium; assembly: GCA_036259215.1. GTDB lineage: Bacteria > Pseudomonadota > Gammaproteobacteria > Burkholderiales > SG8-39 > SCGC-AG-212-J23. Next base: position 1,058 of record DATACE010000197.1, read on the forward strand.
TCGCCCTTGCGCAGCTCGAAGCTGATGCCGTCCACCGCGCGCACCACGCCGCCGGCGGTATCGAGCACGGTGCGCAGGTCCTCGACTTTCATACCCTCACCCTGGGATCGAAGCCGTCGCGCACCGCGTCGGCGAACAGGTTGGCCGCCAGCACCAGCAGGAACATGAAGGCGAACGCCGCGGCGAGCGACCACCAGACCACCGGCTCGCGGCCCATCTCCAGGCGCGCCGCGTTGATCATGGTGCCGAAGCTGGTGGTGGCCGGGTCGACGCCCACGCCTACGTAGGACAGCACCGCCTCGGCGAGCACCAGCCCGGAAAAATCCATGACCAGCGCGATGATCACGATATGCGCCACGTTGGGCAGGATGTGGCGGCCGAGGATGCGCGCGTCGGCGACGCCGAAGGCATGCGCCGCCTGGATGTACTCCAGCTGCGACAGCTTCAGCGCCTCGCCCCGCAGCAGGCGCGCGAGGCCGGTCCAGCTGGTGAGGCCCAGGATCGCGCACAGGATGAGCAGGCGGAAGTCGGCGCGCTGCGCTGCGGTGGCGAACCAGTCGGCGTTGCGGTCGATGACCACCTGCATCATGAGCACGGCCGCCGCGATCAGCAGCACCGCGGGGATGGAGTTGAGCGTGGTGTACAGGTACTGGATGGCGTCGTCGATCCAGCCGCGGAAATAGCCGGCCATGATGCCCAGCGCGATGCCCAGGGGCAGGAGCACCAGCGTGGTGAGCGTGCCGATCACCAGACTGACGCGGATCGACTTGAGCGCCTGGTAGAGAACGTCCTGTCCCACCTTGTCGGTGCCCAGAACGTGGTACTTCGCCGCCAGGAAGCCGAGCGGAAAGGCCACCGCAAGCACCACGAGCAGCGTCGCGCCAGCCGTGCTCCACGGCACGTCGGGACGCCAACGCCGCAGGCGCTTCACCAGCAGCCCGAGGGCGACCGCCGCGAAGGCGGCGCACAGCAGCCCGAGCCCCACGCGCGCGGCGATGTCGCGCGGCCGGTCGGCCTCGCTTTCCAGGTGCGCGCCGCCGTGGGCCAGGCGCGGGAAGTCGCGCACGGTTTTCCCGTCCACCTGGACCTGCTCCCTGGCGTAGAGGCGGGTGGCCAGGGGCGCGGAATAGGTACGCTCGCGCCGCTCGCGCAGCGGCGTGAGCGCGAGGTCGAGTACCGACAGCACTTCGGGCGAATAGCCGCCGCCTTGCAGGCCGGGGCGGTAATGCAGCGAGTCGAGCAAGCCCACCGCCACGAAGCAACCCAGGACCACGCTGCACGCGACCGCGGCCTTGGACTGGAACACCCGGCGCCACGGCGCTGCCAGGTGCGGGCGGCGGCTGCAGTACCACGCGTACGCCGCCAGCGCCGCGATCAGCAGCCACAGCAGCACGTCGGTGAACAGGGGGAACGGCATTATTGGAGCTTGATGCGCGGGTCGACCAGCGTGTAGGACAGGTCGGTAAGCAGCAGCCCCGCGATATAGAGCACCGAGCCGATGAACACCATCGAGCGCACGACGGCGAAGTCCTGCGCCTGGATGGCGTCGATGGTGTAGCTGCCCAGGCCCGGAATGCCGAAGAACGACTCGGTAAGCAGGCTCCCCATGAACAGCAGCGGAATCACCACCACTACGCCGGTGAGGATCGGGATCATGGCGTTCTTGAGCACATGGCGGAACAGCACCGCCGACTCGGCGAGCCCCTTGGCACGCGCGGTGCGCACGTAGTCGCGGCTCATCTCCTCGAGGAACAGCGTGCGGTACCAGCGTCCGCCCGCGCCGATGCCGCCGACCACGCCGATCAGCACTGGCAGCACCAGGAATTTCGCCGCGTCCAGGCCGCCGGCGTACCCGGAAATGGGCACCAGGTGCCACAGTTTCGAGGCGACGTACTGCCCGCCGATGATGTAGAACAGCGTGGAGATCGACATCATTGCCACGCACAGCACTACGCCCCAGAAATCCAGGTAGGTGGCGCGGAAGAAGGCCATGAGCAGGGCAAAGCTGATGTTCACCGCGAGCCCCACCAGCAGCACGGGCAACGCCAGCGCGAGGCTCGGCCACATGCGCATGCGGATCTCGCTCGCGATGTCGCGCCCGTCCTCGGCGGCGCCGAAATCGAAGGCGAACAGCCGCACCGATTTCTCGAAGAAGATGGTGTCGGTGAGTTTCTCGAAGCCGGGCGCTCGACTGTTGAAGAGCAGCGGCTTGTCGTAGCCCTGCTCGGCCTTCCATTTCTCGATGGCCTCGGCCGTGACGCGCCGCGTGCCCAGCTGCATGCGCGCCATGTCGTCGGGCGTGTTGACCACGAAGAACAGCGCGAAGGTGATGAGGTTGACGCCGATCAGGATCGGGACGGCGTACACCATCCGGCGAACGATGTAGGCGAGCATCTAGCCCGGGGACCCGCCCGCCGGCCGCGCCGCCATGCGCTCTCGCCTGCGGTAGCTCACGACTGCGGGAACGGCCGTCACGGCGACCGCCAGCACGATCAGCGCGAGCGGCAGCACGCTCGGCGCGTTCCACTGCTCGCGCAGCTGCGCCCGCCTGGCCGGGTCGATCCTCAGGTACTTCATGCGGTTGCGCGCCATGGTGTTGGGCTTGTCGTTGCCGACCCAGGCGTGGCGCAGGGTGAAGCCCTTGGGATGCACGCCCCAGACCCACGGCGCGTCAATGCGCGCGATCTCCACCATCCGGTCGATGAGCCGCTGGCGCTCGGCGGAATTGGCCATGTGCTTCACTTTCTGGAACAGCGCGTCGTACTCGGGATTGGCGTAGTTCGCCGCATTCTCCCCTTGCGTCTTCGCGCGGCTTTGCGGGCCGTGCAGCAGGAAGAGAAAATTCTCCGGATCGGGATAGTCGGCGTTCCACCCGAGGCGGAAGGTCTGGGTGCTGCCGGTGCGGATCTTCTCCTGGAACCGGTTCCAGTCGGTAGTACGGATCTCGAGCTGGATCGACAGCTTGTCGAATTGCCGGCGGTACCAGTCGAACGCCGCCTTGTCGCCCGCGCCTCGCGCCACGGTGTCGAAATAGATCACCAGGGGCTGGCCGGTCTTCGCGTCGCGACCGTTCGGGTAGCCGGCTTCGGCGAGCAGCCTGCGGGCGACCTCCAGCGACTTGCGCACCGGCCTGCCGTCGCGCCAGTCGTAGACCACCGGGTTGACGCCTTCCCTTCCTTCCCGATAGCCGAATATGCCGGGCGCGATCGGCCCCTGCGCCGCGATGCCGCGCCCGTTCATGAAGATGGCGATCTGGTCTTCGACGTCGAAGGCGATGGAGATGGCGTGGCGCAGCTTGCGCGCGCGCTGCGAGGGTCCACCCACGATGGGATCCAGCCAATTGAAGCCGACGTAGAGGGTCGAAGTCTCTACGGACGTGCTGAGCCGGATCCCTTTCTCCTCCATTTCCGGCGTCACGTTGGCGTCGCCTTCGATGGACACGCGCACCGCCTGGTCGAACTGGTCGGAGCCGATGGCCGAGACGTCGTAGTAGCCCTGCAGGAACTTGTTCCAGTACGGGATGCTTTCCTTCTCCCGGCTGAACACCACCTTGTCCGTGAACGGCATGGTCTTGCCGGCGTCCTGCAGCAGGCCCGCCTCGGCATCGCCGGCCTCGCCTTCATCCGGGTACGGCTCGCCGCGGAAGTTCGGATTGCGCTCGAGCACCATGCGCGCGTTGGGATTGTTCTCGGTGAGCATGTACGGCCCGGTGCCGACCGGCCACCAATCGAGCGTGAAATTCCTCCGGGCCATCCCCGGCTGCTCGAAGAAGCGCTCGACCTCCCAGGGCATCGGCGCAAAGAACGGCATGGCGAGCCAGTACACGAACTGCGGGTAGCTGCCGTTCAAGGTCACCTTGAACGAATGGCTGCCCGTTTTCTCTACCCCCCTGAGCGGGTGCTGCCGCAGGTCGAGCCAGCCCTCCTGGGGGTCGAGCTTGCGCAGCTCGCCGGCATAGTCGCGCAGGCCGACGATGTACTCCGACATGAGCCCGAGGATGGGCGAGTGCAGCCGGGGATGCGCGAGGCGCTTGATCTGGTAGATGTAGTCGTCCGCCACGAGCTCCCGGGTGCCCAGCGGGAGGTCATAGGGCGTCTTCATCGAGCGGACCCGGCCCGCATCCAGCCGCTGGTTGGCTTCGATGAAGGCGGGATGCGGCTGGTACCGGATTCCCGGCCGTATGCGGATCTCGTACACCGTGAACCTGCCGCCTTCGATCTCCTGCGCCCGGGGCACTTCGACCGCGGTCAGCGGCACGAGCTCGTACGGCCGCTTGAGGTAGTGGTACTGCAGCGGCGGCTCGTAGACCTGCATGGTGAAGTCGGCTTCATCGGCGGTGTAGGACTGCACCGGATCCAGGTGCTTCGGCCGGTTGATGAAGCTCGTATAGAAAATGTTTTTGCCGCGCTCATCGGCGGGATACGGATCGTTCCAGACGTCGCCGCAGCCGCCGACCACCGGCAGGAAAATAAGCAGGAGGATCAAAACGATGCGCAAGCGATCAGTATAATCCGCCGCATGCCACTCCTCGCCGGCAAGAAAATCCTGGTTACCGGGCTGCTGTCCGACCGCTCCATCGCCTACGGCATCGCGCAGGCCGCGCGCCGCGAGGGCGCCGAGCTCGCCTTCACCTACCAGAACGAGCGCTTCAAGGAGCGCGTCGCCAAGATGGCGGCCGAGCTGGGCTCGAAGATCGCGGTGCCGTGCGACGTGGCGAGCGACGCCGAGATCTCGGCGGTAATGGAGAGCCTGGGAAAGCACTGGGACGGGCTGGACGGCCTGGTGCATGCCATCGCCTACGCGCCGCGCGAGGCGATCGCGGGCGAGTTCCTCGACGGCCTGTCGCGCGCCGCCTTCGCGCAGGCGCACGATGTCTCGGCCTACAGCTTCCCCGCGCTTGCCAAGGCGGCGCTGCCGCTGATGAAGGGACGCAACGCTTCGCTGGTGACGCTCACCTATCTGGGCGCGGCGCGGGTAGTGCCGAACTACAACACCATGGGCCTCGCCAAGGCGAGCCTGGAAGCCTCGGTGCGCTACCTCGCCGCGAACCTCGGTCCGCTGGGCATTCGCGTGAACGGCATTTCCGCCGGCCCGATCAAGACGCTCGCCGCGGCCGGCATTTCGGGCTTCGGCAAGATCCTGAAGTTCGTCGAGGAGCAGGCGCCGCTGCGCCGCAATGTCACCACCGAGGAGGTCGGCAACGTCGCCGCGTTCCTGCTATCGGACCTCGCCTCTTCGGTCACCGGCGAGATCGTGTACGCCGACGCCGGCTTCAGCCACGTGGTGGCCGGAATCGGCGCGCCTAGCGCTTCTCCAGGGTCCGCTGATTGATTTCGACGTCGGCCTGCGCGCGCAGGCTGGCGACAAAGGCGTCGTACTGCGCGGCGCCCAGTAGCGCTGCCGGCCGGTTGCCGGCGTCCTGCGCTTTCGGGTCGGCCTCGATGACGCGCGAAATCTTCAGCAGCACGTAGCCCAGGTCGGCCGGTACGCCGACGTACGCCGGCAGCTTGGCCGCGTCGGCCGACATCACCTGGCGCAGCACGTCGCCGGGCAGGCCGCCCGCCTCGCGGCGCGACACGGCGCGCGGCGCGCTCCACTTGAGGCCGGCGTCCTCGCCTTTGCGCAGCGCCTCCAGCTTCGCCGCGCCTTCCTTCTGCGCCAGCTCGGCGGCCTGCCGGCGACGCAGCATCTCCATGATCTCGCCGCGCACCTCCTCGAACTTGCGCTCGGCCGCGGGCTGATGCTCGACCACGCGCGCCGCCACCAGCGTGGCCGGCGCCACTTCGATGGCATCGGTGTTGCGCTTGCTCTGCAGCGAATCGGCCGAGAACAGCGCGCCGAGAAGCTTGGGATTGTCGAGCGCGCCGAGCTCCTGGCCCGGCGAGCGGCTGATCCAGTCGGTGGTCTGGATCTTGAGGCCGAAGCGCTCGGCCGCCGGCTTCAGCGAATCGAACTGCTCGTACACCACGTTGCGGAAGTCTTCGGAGGCCTCGGCGTAGCGCTTGGCGGCGCGCGCCTTCTTCAGCTCGGCCTCGATCTCGCCGCGCAGCGCCTCGAACGGCTTGGCGTCCACCGGCGCGGTGATCAGGATGTGGCTCGCGCGGCGCTCCTCCTTGCCTTCGCTTTTTCTCACTCCGGTCAGCTGGATGACGTGGAAGCCGAATTCGGACTCGATCACCTCCGAGATCTGGCCGGGCTTCATCTTGTACAGGGCGTCTTCGAACGGCTTGACGAACGAGCCGCGCGAGGTGAAGCCCAGATCGCCGCCATTGTCTTTGGTGCCCGGATCCTGCGACTCGCGCTTGGCGAGCTCGGCGAAGCGCGCCGGATCCTTGCGCACCTCTGCGGCGATCGTCTGCGCCTTCTTGCGCGCCTCTTCCTTTTCGCGCAGCTTGGGGCCGTAGGCGGACTCCCAGTGCTGGCGCACTTCTTCGGGCGTCACCTTTTCCTGCGCCGCGATCGCCTCGGCCGACAGCATCACGTACTCGGCCTTGATGCGCTCGGGGGTGCGGTAGTCGTCCTTGTTCGCCTCGTAGTGCGCCTTGGCTTGCGCTTCGTCGACTTTCACCTGCGGCAGGAACTGCTGCGCCGGGATGCGCGCCTCGGCGATCTCGCGCTTCTGGGCCTCGAGCGCCGCCAGGCGCGCGGTCACGGTGCGCGAGGGAATCGCCGCCTCGCCCACCGCGCGCGCCAGCTGGGCAAGCGCAAGGTCGTAGCGCAGGCGCGATTCGAACTGCGCCGGCGTCATCGGCGGGTTCTGCGTGCGCAGCACGGACTCGTAGGCGGTCCTGGAGAAATTACCCTGTGCGTCGCGGAACGCCGGGATGGAATGGATCGCCTCGACCAGCGCCTCGTCGCCGATGGCGAGGTCCGCGCGTGCCGCCTCCGAAGCCACCAGACGCTCGTTGATCAGCCGCTCGAGCACCGCGCGGCGCGATTCGGGCGTGTCGAGCTCCGCCGTGTCGAAGTTCTGCCCGAGCAGCTGGCGCAGCTGGTCCTGCTGGCGCTGCAGCTCGTCCTGAAACTCGCGCGCCGAGATCTCCATGCCGTTGACCGTGGCCACGACCTCGCGCCCGCCGACCATGGTGGTGTAGGACTCGATGCCCCAGGTGGCGAAGGTGATCGCGATCAGCCCGAGGATGATGACCACGAGCTTCTTGTACTTGTGGACTAGATCGAACATCGATGTGCTGCCGGGGAAAACGCCACATTTTACTACCATTGGCGTTCGTTCATGCGAACGGTGCTGCGCGGCGCGTTGACAGCGCGAACGCCCTTAAGAAACAATGTCCACAGGAGGATCACCGATGAAAACGCTCGTCGCGGCGCTCGCCGCTTCCCTTACGCTGGCCGCGTCGCCAGCGGCGGCCCAGGACGTACCGAACGTCGTGAACCTCGGCACGCATGGTGTGGGCAGCCTGCTCAACGCCATCGGCATCGGCCTGGGCAAGGTCCTGGGCTCGAATCTCGACGTCCAGGTGAAAGTCATGCCCGGTGCCGGCCCGAGCCAGTGGCTGCCGCAAATCGCCACAGGCGAGGTGCACATGGGGGTGCTGAACAATTACGACGCGCACCATGGGCGCCATGCCACCGGAGGCTATGAGCGTGCCCTGCAGAATAAGGGCGCGCCGATCCTGCTTCTTACCTCGGGCACGCGGAACTGGCTCGGTCCGGTGGTGAGCGAGGCGAGCGGCATCAAGAGCTGCGCCGACTTCAAGGGCAAGCGCCTCATCGTGCGATACACCGGTAGCGCCGGGGTTACCGCGCAGGGCGATGCGGTCGCCGCGAACTGCGGCCTCGACGCGCGCGACTTCAGGAGCGTCCCGGTGGCCGGCGGCCCGGACAAGGGCATCCAGGCGATCCTCGACGGCTCTGCCGACATCTCGGCCTCCGGCGCGGTCGGCATGGGGATCATCGCCGAGCTCGACGCCAAGCGGGGCGCACGCTTCGTGTCGCTCGATCCGTCCCCCGAGGCGTGGGCGCGCTTCCGCAAGCACTTCCCTGCCTCGCCGCGCAAGGTGGAGCCGGGCCCCGGGCGCGTCGGCATCCGCGAGCCCATCACGCTGGCCGAGTATCCGTTCTACCTCGTCGGCGCAGAGTCGCTTTCCGAGCAGGCGGCCTACCGCGTCGTGAAGGTGCTGTGGGAAAAGAACGCCGAGCTTTTCCCCCTGCACGCCCGGCTGCGCGCCTGGGTAAAGGAGGGCTACGTCGACGAGGACGCCACCATCCCCTACCATCCCGGCGCCATCCGCTTCTACAAGGAAGTGGGTGCCTGGTCGCCGAAGATGGATCAGGTGCAGGCCAAGCTCCTTAAGAAGTAAACGAGTCATGGTGGTGCAGGCGCTGAGCGTGGCGCTGGTCGCGCTCGGGCTGGCGGCGGTGTTCGACCTCCCCGGACGCCTGTTTCACCTCTCCATCTTCCCGCAGCAATACCTCGGGGCTTTCTGGGGGCTCGCCACCGCCCTCACCTTCCTCACGCAGCCGGTGTCGACGGACCGGGGCATCCGCTGGTACGACTGGGCGCTCGCCGGGCTGTCGCTCTGGCTCGGCGTCCACCTCGCGTGGTTCTACCCCGACATCCTCGAGACCATCGGGCTTCTTACGCCAGAGCGAACGGTGTACGCGGCGGCTGCGGTCGTGCTGGTGATGGAATCGACCCGGCGCCTGGCGGGGTGGCCGCTCGTTCTCATCGTCGCGGCTTTCCTCCTCTACGGTCGCTTCGGCGAGTACTTTCCGGGCGCGCTCGCCACCACCGGGCTTGCCTGGGACCGCCTTGCCGACCAGCTTTTCTACGGCACCGACTTCATGCTCGGGGCGCCGCTGCGCATCGCCATCCTGGTGGTGTTCGCCTTCATCCTGTTCGGGCAAGTCCTTTTCGGCACCGGCGGCGGCGAGGTCTTCATGAACCTCGCAGCCTCGACCATGGGACGCTACCGCGGCGGGCCGGCCAAGGCGGCGGTGGCGGCGAGCGCGCTCTTCGGCAGCATCTCTGGCAGCGCCGTGGCGAACGTCGCCAGCACAGGCGTAATCACGATCCCGCTCATGAAGCGCACCGGCTACAACCCCACTTTCGCGGGCGCGGTGGAGGCGGTGGCATCCACCGGCGGCGCCATCATGCCGCCGGTGATGGGCGCGGCGGCCTTCGTCATGACCGAGTTTCTGGGCATTCCGTACAGCGCGGTGGTGCTCGCGGCGCTGGTTCCGGCCCTCGCCTATTACGCGACGCTGCTCATCCAGGTGGATCTGCGCGCGCTGCGGATCGGACTCAAGGGCCTGCCGCCGGACGAGCTGCCGGCCCTCGCGCCGGTGCTGCGCGCGGGCTGGGTGTATCTCATCCCGATCGCCGTGCTGATCGGCGCGATCTTCTTCCTGGATACCGATGTCGCCATCGCGGCGCTGTATGCCTGCGCTTCCAACATCGTGCTGGTGCTTCTTCTGCCGGGAGGCTGGGCCCGGCTGCGGCCGGCTCGCCTGCTGCAGATGTGCGTCGATGCCGCCCAGGCGATGCTGCAGATCACCGTGGTGTGCGCGGCTGCGGGGTTCGTGGTGGGCCTGGTATCGTACACGGGGCTCGGCGTGTCGCTCGCGCAGACCCTGGTGGGCATGGCGGGCGGGAGCCTCCTCCTCCTTGCGCTCTACACCGCCGCCGCGAGCATCGTTCTCGGCATGGGCATGCCGGCGACCGCCTGCTACATCCTGGTCGCCGTGCTGATGGCGCCGGCGCTGGTCGCGGCCGGCGTCGAGCCCATCCTCGCGCACCTCTTCGTCTTCTACTTCGGCAACTTTTCGTTTCTAACCCCGCCGGTCGCGCTCGCCGTCTACGCGGCCGCGTCCATTTCGGGCGCAGCATTCATGGCGAGCTGCTGGCAGGCGGTACGCCTTGCCCTCGCCGGCTATATCGTGCCCTTCATCCTGCTCTACAAGCCCGGCATGGCGCTCATCGGCTCGGCGGGCAACGTGGCGCTCGCGCTATTCGACACCGCCGTCGCCGTGGTGCTCCTCGCCGTGGCGATCGAGGGCTACTGGAGGCGGCCGCTCGGTGCATTCCCGCGCCTCGCCATCGGCGCGGCGGCGCTGCTCATGTTCGTGCCGGGATGGGAATCGCGTGTCGCGGGCCTCGCGATCGCCCTGCCGCTGCTTTGGTTCGTCACAAGATCGAGCGGCCCGCGTCCACAAGAAGCTCGATCCCGCTGACGTAGGAAGACTCGTCGCAGGAGAGAAACAGGATCGGGTAGGCGATTTCGCGCGGCTCGGCCCAGCGTCCCATCAGGTTCTCGTTGGCCGTGCGCTCGCGCAGCGCGGC
>DATACE010000198.1:0-2146 GCA_036259215.1 Burkholderiales bacterium
CGCGTACGCGAGTTTGCTGCGTAGCCGGCGCCAGCCGCTCCATGCCCGCATCGCCACGACGCTCGAAGAGCAGTTCCCCGAGATCGTGACCGCCCAGCCCGAACTCCTCGCCCATCATTACACCGAGGCCGGTCGCCTGGAGAAGGCGATCCCCGCTTGGCTCACGGCCGGCCAACAGGCGCTGGCGCGCTCGGCGCTGGAGGAAGCGGTGGTGCAGCTGCGCAAAGGCTTGGCTCTGCTCTCCGGCGTGCCGGATGACACGTGGCGCCGGCAGCGGGAACTCGAGTTGCAAGTGGCCCTCGGCCGCGCGCTGATGGCGACGAAGGGCCATGCCTCGCCGGCGATGGGGCAAGCGTATGCCCGCGCACGCCAGCTGTGCGAGCAGCTGCACCGGCCGCCGCAGCTGGTGCCGGTGCTGTTTGGCCAATGCATGTATCATTTCATGCGCGCCGAACTGGAGCAGGCGCGGCAGCATGCTGCGGAGATGCGGCGGCTGGGTGAGGCGCAGGACGACGTGCGCCTGCGCCTGATGGGCCGCCGCCTCAGTGGGCAGCCCGAATTGTGTCTCGGCGAGTTCGCCGCGGCGCGTACTCACCTGGAGCAGGGCCTCGCCCTGTTTGATCCGGAGCATCGGCCCTTCTACGCGGTGCTGGCGCTGCAGGATGCGCGCGTCGCGCTGCTGAGCTTCTTATCCCTGACGCTGGTCTGCCTCGGCCATCTCGATCAAGCGCGTGCGAGGATCGACGAGGCGCTGGCGGAGGCGCGCCAGCTCGGGCAGGCCTACACGCTGGTTTTTGCACTCTTCTTCGCACTCTTCCATGCGTGTCTAGGCGGGTCGGGCGTCCACTCGGCACACGCCGTGCTGCGGCGCGCCGAGGAACTAGCGGCACTCACGACCGAGCACGATTTTCCACTCTTTGGGTCGGCGGCGCCCGTGTTTCGCGGCTGGTGCCTGGTCACGCTGGGGCAAGAGGCGGAAGGTATAGCGTTGCTCCGCCACGGTCTGGCCGCCTACCGCGCCACGGGTGCCGTTCTGTGGGTGCCTTGTTATCTAATGCTGTTAGCGGACGCCTACACCAAGGCGCGGCAGCCGGAGGAAGGACTGAAGCAGCTCGCCGAGGCCGCGGGCGTAATCGAAACGACGCGGGAGCGCTGGGTCGAGGCCGAACTGCATCGAGTTAGGGGCGAGTTACTGAAGGCCGCGGGCGATCGTGCCACAGCGGAAGAGAGCTTTGGCGCGGCGCTCGCCGTGGCGCGGCGCCAGAGCGCGAAGCTGTGGGAGCTGCGCGCCGCCATGAGCCTCGCTCGCTTGTGGCGCGAGCAAGGCAAACCTGGTGAGGCGCGCGACCTGCTCGCGCCGATCTACGGCTGGTTCAGCGAGGGCTTCGACACGTCGGACCTGCGGGAGGCGAAGGCACTGCTTCAGGAACTGGCCTTGGCGCTCCTGCCCGACGGCCGAGGCCGCAGCGGCACCCCGCTGATTCCCGGTGAATAATGCAGGCTAGCCTGTTCATAACCTCCCCTATTGGCCCCGACGCATTCCACGCCGGGGCCTTTGTTGAGGGCCTTTCGGCCGACGGCGCGGTATGCGATCCGCTGCGCCTCACCCGATCACCCGCCACACCGCGCACCGCCCCTCCTTGCCGGCGATCTCGACCAGCCCGCCGGCCCGGCGCCGGAGGTAGTTCCAGATCCGCTTCTCGATCAGCCGCAGCGAACGCTCATCGCCCTCGTTCAGGCCGCGCGCGACCATGACCCGCCGGGCGATCTCGCGCGTGCTCAGCGGCTCGCCCTCGGCCCGGCGGAGGATCTCCAGCGCGAGCCGGGACAGCTCGCCGGCGGCGAACCACGCGCTGCGGCGCACTAGGCGTTTGGGCGCGATCGTGTCGGGCGTCGCGTCGGGATCGAACACCACCAGGGCCGCGTCGATGTGGATCAGGTCGGCGCGGAGCTGGGCGAGGCGGCGCTCCAGGGCGTGGATCTCGCCCGCGATCGCCGCCCGCTTGGCGCCCAGGGCGCTGATGACGTGTGACTCGCCCATCGGGTTCCCCTTCCGTCCGGCGTGGAAGGGGTGTAGAGTAACAGAATCAATGGCTTAGCCGGAAGGCACCGTAACCGGGGCAAAAGGGCAGGCGGGGGCAGCGGA
>DATACE010000199.1:0-11358 GCA_036259215.1 Burkholderiales bacterium
CGCGGCCGCCCTGAGCACGTCCATTCCCGTCGCCGGGCACGATGCGTCCGGTACACCCGCCAAGCTCGGCAAGGTGCACTTCCAAGTGGAATGTAACGCGACGGCGCAGCGCGAGTTCAACGTCGCCATGGCCTATTACCACTCGTTCGCGTGGCACCAAATGCAGGCGCCGCTCGAGCGGGTCCTGCTGAGCGACCCGACCTGCGGCATGGCGCACTGGCTACGCGCGCTGGCGGCGCTCAACAACCCCTTCGGCTGGCCGACCGTCATCTCCGCGGCGACGTTGAGCGAAGGGCCGCGCATTCTGCAAGCCGCCCGGGACGCGGGCTTGAAATCCGCGCGAGAACGCGACTATGTCGACGCGCTCGCTGGGTTTTTCAGCGCAACCGAGCACAAGGCGCGCGCCAAGGCGCTCGAGACGGGCCTGCGGCGAGTCATGGAGCGCAATCCGCAGGACAGCGAGGCAGCCACGCTGTACGCGCTGGTTCTGTCGGCCAATTTCGATCCGAACGACAAGAAGTACACCAATCAGCTGCAAGCCGCGCGCATCCTCGAGCCCATCTTCAAGGCGCAGCCCGAGCATCCGGGTGTCGCGCATTACCTGATTCACAGCTACGACTACCCGCCCATCGCCAAGCACGGCCTGGACGCGGCCCGGCGCTACGGCAAGATTGCCCCCGACGCGCCGCACGCGCTGCATATGCCCTCGCATATCTTCACGCGCGTGGGCGCATGGAAAGAATCGGTGGAATCCAATCGCGCGTCGGTGCGCGCGGCCGGGCAGCAGAAAAGCTTCGACAAGTGGCATGCTTACGATTACATGGTGTACGCGCACCTGCAGCTCGGCCAGGATTCGGCCGCGCGCCAGGTGATCGCCGAAGCCTTCAACGATCCGCAGCGCGTCGATCACCCCGCCACCGCTTACGCGTACGCGGCTATGCCGGCGCGCCTCGCCATCGAGCGCGGCGCCTGGAAGGAGGCGGCGGCGCTTGCCCTGTACCCGGCCGAATTCGCCTGGTCCAAGTACACCTTCGCCGAAGCCATCAATGCGTACGCGCGCGGCATCGGCGCCGCGATGAGCGGCGACGCCGGTGGGGCGCGCGCCCAGGCGGCGCGGCTGCAAGCGCTGCGCGGTGCCACGAAGGTGCCGTACTGGGCCCAGGAGGTGGAGATCCAGTCGGCAGTGGTGGCGAGCCTTGCTCTCTGCGCCGAAGGCAAGCGCGCCGCGTGCCTGGACGGTCTGCGCGCGGCCGCCGATCGCGAGGACGCCAGCGAAAAGCACGTCATCACGCCTGGCCGGCTGGTGCCGGCGCGCGAGCTGCTCGCCTACGCGCTGATCGATGCAGGAGAGCCGATCGTGGCGCTGCGCGAATTCGAAACCGTGCTGGAGCGCGATCCGAACCGCCTGCGCGCCTTCGCCGGGGCGGCGCGTGCCGCGAAAGCTTTCGGCGGCTCCAGCAAGGCAGCCGAGTACGCTGACCGGCTCGCGCACCTGACGGCCGAGGGCGATATGCCGCTGAGTAAGTAAGCGGCTTAACGCACCCGGGGGGCTGTGCGCTTGTCCAGCCCCTCGGTGACGATCCGAGCGTAGCGGTTGAAGGTCCAGTAGGCCCACGCCCAGTCCAGCATCACCACGATGCGGTTGCGGAAGTTGATCAGGAAGTAGATGTGCGCGATGAGCCACACCAGCCAGGCCGGGTAGCCCGAAAGCTTCACCCGGCCGAAGTCGGCCACGGCGGAATTGCGCCCGATGGTGGCGAGCTGGCCATAGTCGCGGTAGCGAAACGGAATCCGTTCGCGTCCTTTCAGGGTATTGATCACATTCAAAGCCGCGTGGCGTCCCATCTGCTTTGCGGCGGGCGCAATCCCGGGCACGTCCGGCACCGCGGCAAGGTCGCCGACGACGAAGATTTCCGGATGCCCCGGCACCGACAGGTCGGGCTCCACCTGTACGCGGCCGGCGCGGTCGAGCGGCGCGCCGAGCACGCCCCCCAGCGGCGAGCTCGCCACGCCGGCGGCCCATAGAACGGTCTTCGCGGCAATGCGCTCGTCGCCCATCGACACGCCCTCGGCGTCGACGCTGGTGATGCGCTTTTCGAGGAACACCGTGACCCCGAGGCGCTCGAGCTGCAGGCGCGCCTTGGCGGAGAGCGACGCGGGGTAGGGCGGCAGCACCCGGCTGCTCGCCTCCACCAGGAGCACGCGCGCGTTGCGCGGATCGAAGCGGCGGAACTCCCCCTTGAGCGTATGGCGCGCGATCTCGGCGAGCGTGCCGGCAAGCTCCACGCCCGTGGCGCCAGCGCCCACCACCACGAAAGTGAGCCAGGCCGCGCGCTTGGCCGGGTCGTTCTCGCGCTCGGCGCGCTCGAAGGCGAGCAGGATGCGGCTGCGCATCTCGAACGCGTCCTCCAGCGTTTTCAGTCCCGGCGCGTACGGCGCCCAGGCGTCGTTGCCGAAATAGCTGTGCATCGCTCCGGTGGCGACGATGAGGTAGTCATAGTCCAGGTGCGCCCCGTCCTCCAGCAGGACCTGCTTTGCTTTCACCCCAATGTGTCGAGCTTCACCCATCAGCACCGTGGTGTTGCGCTGGCTGGCGAGCACATGTCGGATGGGCGCGGCAATCGCCGGCGCCGACAGCCCGGCAGTGGCGACCTGGTAGAGGAGCGGCGAGAACAGGTGATGGTTGGTGCGGTCGATCACCGTGACCTCGACCGGCGCCTGGCGCAGCGCCTGCGCCGCCCACAGCCCGCCGAAGCCGCAGCCCAGAATGACAACGCGTGGGTTCATGTCTCGTATGATGCCGCAATGATCAAGCCAGGTCTGTCAGGATCGGCCGAGCTGGTGGTCGGTACCGAGCACACCGCGCCCCGCATCGGCAGCGGCAAGGTGCACGTGCTCGCCACG
This sequence comes from Burkholderiales bacterium, assembly GCA_036259215.1. Classification (GTDB taxonomy): domain Bacteria; phylum Pseudomonadota; class Gammaproteobacteria; order Burkholderiales; family SG8-39; genus SCGC-AG-212-J23. The sequence goes on from DATACE010000199.1 coordinate 2,905, forward strand.
CCGGTGATGATCAATTTGGTCGAGGCGGCCGCGCTCGCCGCGGTGGAGCACCTGCTGCCGGCGGGCTACCAGAGCCTGGGTACGCACCTCGACGTGCACCACATCGCGGCCACGCCCGTCGGGATGCGCATACGCGCTTCTGCAGTCGTAGAAGCCTTTTCCGGGAGAACGGTCTCGTTCCGGGTGGAGGCCCATGATGAGAAAGAGCTCATCGGCCACGGCACGCACGAGCGCGTGATCGTCAACGTCGCCAAGTTCGACGAGCGGGTGCAGCGCAAGCTCAGGACGGGTGAATAGCGAGGACCGCGAAGTACGCGGCAATGCCGATCGCCGGCCGCAGCCAGCCGATCTCGCCCCAGGCAATCCGGTTGCGTCCCTGAAGGACGGCGACGAAGGGGATGTTGGAAGTCAGGGCGGCGAAGCGCGCCCAGTCCGGGTTGGATTTCTTGCGCGCGTCCATCAGCACCGTGCCGAGCGCGGCCGTCACGAAAAAGCCGCCGAAGAACACGAGCGCCTTCAGGTCGCCGCGCGACCAGATGTGCGAGGCGGCCCACAGCATGACCGCCCACATGATCGGGTGGCGCGTGATGCGGATGATGCCGCGCGCCGGGTCGTCGCTTCGCAGCAGCTTCTCGGCGCCCACGATGGTCGGGTTGCGCCAGTAGCCGCAGGCGAGCAGCACGAAGGCGAGCGGCATCAGCACGTAGGGCGGCAGGCGCGCGCCCTGCCACAATTGGTCGTGCGGCGCCGTGGCGTAGGCCCACACCATCCAGCCAAGCGTGGCGAAGGCAACGACCGAGTAAATGCCGCGGTACGGCCATTCGCCCAGCGCACCGACGAGCCGGGCGCGCAAAGGCGTGCTGCTCACGAAGTGCGTGGCGAGGAATGCCGCCGTGGCGGCGACCAGGTTTCCCATGGCCGGATCTTATTGCAGATCGATGATGAACAGCCGGACCAGCTCTTCCAGGTCGGCGGGCGCTGCGAGGATGCGGCAGCCGATGCGGGTGGCGCGCCTGCCATCGGCAAGCGCGACCCGCGCGACGTGCCGCACCTCGATGTCCACGACGAGAGGCTCGCGCTGGGGGTGGCGGATGCGCGCGCCTTCCAGCCGGGTTCCCGCGCATAAGGGGATCGCATCTTCCCCCAGCAGGAAGCCCATCCCGTCCAGGCTTACGTCCACTAGCCGCGCCTCGAACGAGAGCACGCCCATGCGCAGCACGCAGTCCACGTTCGCCTGCGCGGGCGCCTGCACCCGCTGCAGGGCGCGCCGGTGCAGCAGCGCCAGCATGGTGGTCGGCATGCCGAGCTGGATGGCAGGCTGGCGTGCGTGTATGGCCTGCCGCGGCGAATTGCACGAGAAGGCAAACTGGGCGCCGCGGTGGTTGCACTTGAAGGTGACCGAGCGTGCGGCGAGGATTTCCGTGTTGGCAGGCTTGTGGTCCGAGTACGACAGGAGGACGAACTGCTTCACCGGCTCCACGCAGACCAGCCGGGAGAGGAACATGGTCCTGGAGGGCAGGTTGGCGCTGACCGTATCGCCGGCCTGCGCTATCGAGCTCAGTATACGGTCGATTTCAATGCCGGAACGGACCAGCAGCTGTCCGGTATTGGCAAGCCGGTTCGTTATGTCGGGCGAAGTCACGACGCCCGGGCACTTTGCCGGCGAGTGTCATGAACTGCAATGACGGATTGCTCAGTGGCGGCGCTAGCCGAGGGCTTTCGTGACTATTTCCGCGACATCGCGCGTGAGGCCCTTGCTGTCGCGGATGCGCTCGAGCGCGGTTCTTGCCGCGGCCTTGCGGCGCTCGTCGAAGCGCTTCCAGCGGTCGAAGCCCCGCGCCATGCGCGCCGCCACCTGCGGATTGAGCGCGTTCAGCGCAATCACCTGGTCGGCGAGGAAGGCATAGCCGGCGCCGTCGGCAGCGTGGAAGCGCACGTGGTTCGAGGCAAAGGCGCGGATCAGCGCGTACACCTTGTTCGGCACTTTGATGTCGAAGGCAGGGTGCGACAAAAGCTCGTGCACGCGCGCGAGCGTGTCCGGCAGCCGCGAGGTCGCCTGCACCGCGAGCCACTTGTCCACCACCAGCGGCTCGTGCTGCCACTTCGCGTAGAAGGCATCCAGCGCCGGCTGGCGCTCGGGGCAATCGACGTTGGCAAGCGCCGTCAGGGCCGCCAGGGCGTCGGTCATGTTGTCGGCGCTGCGGAATTGCTCGTACGCAAGCGGCGTGTCGCCGGTCTCCACCAGGTAGCCCAGGCACAGGTTGCGCAGCGCTCGCCGGCCGGACGACACGGCGTCGGGAGAGTACGGGACCTTCACCGTGAGAAATCCGTACATCCTTTGCAGCCCGTCCCTCAGCGCCCGCGCCAGCTCGCGGCGCAGGCGGTTGCGCGCCTCGTGCAGCGCATCCGGATCCACGCGGTCTAGCTGCTCGGCGAGAAAGCTTTCCGAAGGCAGGTTGAGCGCCTCGGCCGCGAATGCCGGGTCCGGGTCGCCAAGCACGTTCCCGGCGGCCGCGAGGAACGCGGCCGAGGGGCGGCCCTGCGTCTCCAGGATCGTCGCGGTGGCGAGCCGCTGCACCGCTTCCCAGCGGTTGAAGGGATCGTCGTCGTGCGCCATGAGGTGCAGCAGCTCATCCTCGGTGTAGGGATATTTCAGGATCACCGGGGCCGAGAAGCCGCGCAGGAGCGAAGGGACCGGCTTTTGTTTCACCGGGAAAACGAAGGTCTCCTCGGGCTTCTTGAGGGACAGCACCTGCTCGTGCTCCCCGATCTTCACCGCGAACGGGATGTGGAAGGGCGGGCTCATCGACTGCTTGAGCTTCAACGTGTAGACCCCGTCCCGGTAGCTGCCCGAGGCGTCCACCACCGGCGTGCCGGGAACGTCGTACCAGCGCTTGAACTGGGCGAGGTCGACCCCCGAGGCGTCCTGCATGGCCTGCACGAAGTCGTCGCAAGTCACCGCCTGGCCGTCGTGGCGCTGAAAGTAGAGCCGCATACCGGCCTGAAACTTCTCCTCGCCGAGCAGCGTGTGCTGCATGCGCACGACTTCCGCGCCTTTCTCGTACACCGTCATGGTGTAGAAGTTGCGGATCTCCTGGTAGGACTGCGGGCGCACCGGGTGGCGCATCGGCCCGGCGTCTTCGGAGAACTGGCCGGCGCGCAGGGCACGCACCTCCTGGATGCGCGTGAGGGCGCGCGAGTAGGTATCGGCGCCGTACTCCTGGTCGCGGAATACGGTCAGCCCTTCCTTGAGCGACAGCTGGAACCAGTCGCGGCAGGTGACGCGGTTGCCGGTCCAGTTGTGGAAGTACTCGTGGGCCACGACCCGGTCGATGTTGAAGTAGTCCACGTCCGTGGCCACGTCCGCGCGCGCCAGCACGTACCGGGTATTGAAGATGTTGAGGCCCTTGTTTTCCATGGCGCCGGAGTTGAAGTCGCCGACAGCCACGATCTTGTAGTGGTCGAGGTCCAGCGCCAGGCCGAAGCGCTTCTCGTCCCAGGCGATGGCGCGCTTCAGGCAGTCCATGGCCCAGCCCGCCTGGTCGAGCTTGCCGGGCTCGACGTACACGAACAGCTTCTTGCCCTGGTACTCCTCCTCCAGCACCTCCAGGTCCGCCGCCACCAGGGCGAACAGATACGAGGGTTTCGGGAAAGGGTCCTCGAACCGCGCCCATCCCGGACCCGAGTCCACGAGGTTGCCGTTGGAAAGCAGCACCGGGTGCTTTGCGCGCACCGTGGTGGTATAGCGCGCCATCACGTCGGGTCGGTCCAGGAACCAGGTGATGCGCCGGAAGCCCTGCGCCTCGCACTGCGTCACATAGCCGTGCCTGGTCGCGTACAGGCCTTCGAGCTTGGTGTTCTGCTGCGGGACGATGCGGCTGACCGTCTCGAGCGTGAACGCAGCCGGGACGTGGGCAACGGTGAGGGCGTCTTCGGTCACCCGGTGCTCGACCGGCTGGCCGTTCAACAATACGGAGACGAGCTGCAGCTCCTCGCCGTCCAGCACCAGCGGGCCGGGCGCGTTGCGCACGACCTGCAGCTTCGCCTTGACCAGGGCGTGGTCATCGCGGATGTCCACGTCGAGTTCGACGGCATCGACGCGGAACGCGGGCGGGGTGTAGTCCTTGAGGTGAATCGCCTTCGCTTGGGGCTCTCGCATCCTCCTATTTTAAGTGGACGCGCGAGCCGTGCTGCGCACGCGCTTCAGGGCCTTGCGCCGCGTGGCGGCGTAGCTGCCGTTGCGCTGGAGCATCCAAAGCAGTGCCGCGGCGACGCCCGTGCCCAGCACCACCGCGACGGTCGTCTTGGGGTGGTTCATGGCGTAGCCGTAAGCGCTGCGCGCGGCTTCATTGCCTTTTTTGCCGGCCTGGGTAAGGCTCCTGCCCGCCTGCTCGGCGGCGCTCGCGCCGGTTTGGACGACGCGATCCGTGATTCTTCTCAATTGGTGCTGCATGTGCTGCCTCCTTTCGCCCGAAGTCAAAGGAGTACAGCAAGCTATGTGCCCGATTCGTCCTTCTTGCCGAGAAGCGCGCCGAAGGCGCGCCGGATGCGCGAAGTGCGATGGGTCACGGTAGGCGCGGCGCGCGGTGCCGGCTCGGCAGGCGCGGTGCGCTCGACGCGCTCCATCGGATTTTCCTTCGCATCCAGACGGGCGAGCTTGCGGCCTTCTTCGACCTGCGCCTGCATCTCAGGGCTGACGTATCCGCCGCCGCCGCCGCGGCGCGCGAAACGCGGATGCTGCTTGCCGTTGCGCCGCGGCTGCGGCGGGCTGCTTCGCTTGGGTTGCTGTGGTTGTTGTGCCCGTCTGGGCTGCTGTTGCTGCTGCCCGCGCCGATGTTGCGCGTGCCGCGGCTGCTGCTCCCGGCGCGGCTGCTGTTCTGGTCGCGGTTGCTGCTCGCGGCGAGGCGGTTGCGGCTGGCGCGGCTGCTGGGATGCCGTGCCGGGCTCGAAGCCCGGAATCACGCGCTGCTCGACCGGCCGGTTCATGAGCCGCTCGATCGCGGCGAGCAGCGGGCGGTCTTCAGGCCCGACCAGCGATACCGCCTCGCCCTCGGCGCCGGCGCGGCCGGTGCGTCCGATCCGGTGCACATAGTCTTCGGCGACGTGCGGCAGGTCGTAGTTCACCACATGCGGCAGCGCCTCGATGTCCAGGCCCCGCGCGGCGATGTCGGTGGCGACCAGCACCCGCACCTGGCCCTCCTTGAACTGCTCGAGGGCGCGCACCCGGGCATTCTGGCTCTTGTTGCCGTGGATCGCGTCGGCGTTCACGCCTTCGCGCGACAGCTGCTGCGCCAGCCGGTTGGCGCCGTGCTTGGTCTTGCAGAACACCAGCACCTGCTTCCAGTCGTTCGTTTTCACCAGGTGCGCGAGCAGCTCGCGCTTGCGGTCGGCGGCGACCGGGTGCGCAACTTGCGCCACCAGCTCGGCCGGCGTATTGCGGCGCGCGACTTCAACGGTCACCGGATCCTTCATGAAGGAGGAGGCGAGCTTGCGGATCTCCTCCGGGAACGTGGCCGAAAACAGCAGGTTCTGCCGCGCGGAGGGCAGCAGAGCGAGGATCTTGCGGATGTCGTGGATGAAACCCATGTCGAGCATGCGATCGGCCTCGTCCAGCACCAGGATCTCGACCTGGCGCAGGTCCACGGTCTTCTGCTGCACGTGGTCCAGCAGGCGACCGGGCGTGGCGACGACGATGTCGACGCCGCGGCGCAGCGCATCGACCTGCGGCTGCATGCCGACGCCGCCGTAGACCAGGGACGACTTGAGTGAAATGTATTTGCCGTAGGTGCGCACGCTTTCCTCGACCTGGATGGCAAGCTCGCGCGTCGGGGTGACGATGAGCGCGCGCACCGGGTGGCGGGCGGGCGAATGGCTGGCGTTGGCCTTCATCGACAGGCGCTGCAGCAGGGGAAGCGTGAAGCCGGCGGTCTTGCCCGTGCCGGTCTGCGCGGCGCCGAGAAGGTCGCGGCCGGCGAGAACCACGGGTATCGCCTGCGCCTGGATGGGAGTGGGGACGGTGTAGCCCTGGTCGGCTACGGCGCGGGCAAGCTCGGAATTGAGGCCGAGGCCTTCGAAGCTGGTACTGATGAGTTTCTCCTGAGCACGGCCTGGGAAGGGGAGACCTTCGACCGGTTCAGGCAGGTGCCGTTCTAGCTTGTTATTCGGCCCAGGATGGACCCACAACGGACTGAAACGCTAACCGGAAATGCGCGTAACAGAAAGCTTGCCGCGCATTATACGCCGAAAAGCGGCGAGCTCGTTGCCGGCGAGGGCGGCAAGGACCACGGCGCCGCCCAGCAGGGTGGCGCGCGCCGGGACTTCGCCCGCGCCCAGCCAGGCCCACAGCGGCCCGAGGATGACCTCCAGCAGACCGAGCAGCGCGAGCTCCGGGGCCAGCAGATGCCGGCTCGCGACCACCAGGAGCATGCAGGGCAGGCCGAGCTGGAATACGCCCAGCAACGCTAGGAGAACGAGGTCCCTTGGCGAAGCGGAGAAGGGCACGGCGAGGGGCAGGACGACGAGCGCGGACAGTAGCCCGCCCAGCATGACCGCGGGCACCAGGTCGACGCGGGCATGGCTCGCGCGCAGGGCGACCAGGTTCAACGCCGAGGCGAGCGGCACGAGCAGCGCCACCAGCATGCCGCCGACATGCCCGGCGTCGTCCACCGAAGAAGCGAACATCCACGCGATGCCCGCGCTCGCCGCGGCCGCGGCGACCCAGGCGCGCGGCGGAACCGGGTCGCTCAGCAGCAGCCAGGCGCACAGCGCGGTGAGCAGCGGGCCGATGCTCATCGTGACCAGCGTGTTCGCCGTGGTGGTCATGGAAAGCGCAATGACGAAGGCGGTGAACATCACCGCCCACATGGCGCCGGAGAACAGGCCGGCGCGGCCGGCGGCGCGAAGCGCCTTGAAGGGATTGGTGCTGAAGAATAGCAATGCAGCTGCGACGAAGGCGAAGGCGAACAGGCTGCGCCAGAACACCTGCTCGAAGGGCTCGGCGCGCTCGATATGGCGCGTGACCACCCCGGCGCTGCTCCACAGCACCGGCGCGACCACCATGAGGGCTACCGCCTTTGCTCGAGAAATGGCGCCAGCGCCTCCGCGGTATGACCCTTGCGCAGGCCTTCCGGGGCGCCCTGGTAGACGATCCGGCCGCCGCCCGAGCCGCCTTCCGGGCCCAGGTCGACGATCCAGTCGGCCTCGGCGATCACGTCGAGGTTGTGCTCGATGACGACCGCGGTGTTGCCGGCGTCGACCAGGCGATGCAGCACCCGGATCAGCTTCTCGACGTCCGCCATGTGCAGCCCGACGGTCGGCTCGTCGAGCACATACAGGGTCTTCACGGCGTTGGTTTTGGCCAGCTCGTAGACCAGCTTGATGCGCTGCGCTTCGCCGCCGGACAGGGTCGGGCTCTGCTGGCCGAGGGTGAGGTAGCCCAATCCCACGTCCTGCAGCAGCTGCAGGCAGCGCTGGATAGGCGGATGCGCGGCGAAGAACTCGAGGGCTTCGTCCACGCTCATGGCGAGCACCTCGCCTACTGTTTTGCCCCGCAGGCGCACTTGCAGCGTCTCGGGGTTGAAGCGCGCGCCGCCGCAGCCCTCGCAGGTGACTTTTACGTCCGGCAGGAACGACATCTCGATTTTCTTGATGCCCTGGCCCTCGCAGGCCTCGCAGCGCCCGCCGGCGGTATTGAAGGAAAAGCGGCTCGCGCTCCAGCCGCGCATGCGCGCTTCGCTGGTGTCGGCGAACAATCGCCGGATGTTGTCCCAGAAGCCGACGTAGGTGGCGGGGCAGGAGCGCGGCGTCTTGCCGATGGGCGTCTGGTCCACCTCGAGCACGCGCTCTACGGGCTTCGTGCCCTTGACTTCCCGGCAGCCCACGGGCGCCTTGTTGACCATCGATTCATAGAGCACATCGCGCGCGAGCGTCGACTTGCCCGAGCCCGAGACGCCGGTCACCACGGTAAGGCGGCCCAGCGGGATGCGCGCATCGACGTCCTTCAGGTTGTGGAGCTTCGCCTTGTGCACCTGCAGGCACTCGAGCGAGCGCGGAACCGGCCGGCGCGGCTGCAGCGGATGCTTCAGCGGCTCGCGCAGGAACCGGCCGGTCAGCGACTCGGGCTGCGCCATCAGGTCCTCGGCGTCGCCGCTCGCGATGACGCGGCCGCCGAGCTTGCCCGCGCCCGGCCCCAGATCGATGACATGGTGCGCGCGCCGGATGGTGTCCTCGTCATGCTCGACCACCACCAGCGAGTTGCCCTTGGCCTCGAGCTTCTCCAGCACGTCGAGCAGGATGCGGTTGTCGCGGTGGTGCAGGCCGATGGTCGGCTCGTCGAGGATGTAGCACACCCCGCGCAGGTTCGAGCCGAGCTGCGCGGCGAGCCGGATGCGCTGCGCCTCGCCGCCCGACAGCGTCTGCGCGGAGCGGTCCAGCGTGAGGTAGCCCAGGCCGACT
>DATACE010000200.1:0-14579 GCA_036259215.1 Burkholderiales bacterium
GTTGAAAATCCCCGAGACCACGTAGATCTCCTCCGGCCCGGGATGATGAACGTCCAGCTTGAGGAACCGGGCACCGGCATCGATTTCAAGGATCTGGGCACGCGCGCCGTTTGCGCCTTGCCATAGCACCCGCTTGCGCACGCCCGGGAAAATCTCCCGCGGCGCGACATCCTTCTGATTCACGTAAATAATGCTCATTGCCAGTCACAAGCGGTAAGCCGCGCCGGCGCAGAGGATTAACCTTCGATCTTCATGGTCACTTCGGCTCAGTGCTGGCTTTGCTTTTGCGGGTATTCCATGGTCAATGCCACGAAATCCGCTGTCGGTTTGCCGTAGCTCTCCGCGATGCCGGCGAGCGCGCGATCGAGCGCCTGTGTGGCTGGCAACGTCTCGTAGAGCGGCAAGGCCGGACTCGACGAGGACGCCGTACGGAACAAGGAAGTCAGTGACTTCGGTAGACGCGTTGTAGCCGACCACGGTAACCAAGGCACGTTCCGGATTCACTCGTGGCGCGAATCGAGCAATGCTGGGCTCGCCGGGGATCACACCGTTCCGGTGCGAATGAGCGGGCGGCGACGCCCAACTACTGGCGGCCATCGTAATCGCCGCCAAGAGGCTGCTCGCTAACGAAGCGATGGTTCTCCTGCTGACTGCAGCTTTTCCGTTGCTGTTCGCCACTCGCTGACTCCTTGGCTGGGTAGGTGCGCCATTCTTCGTTGCTGCGAAGAGGAGATCATCTGGCCAACTGGAAATTCTTTATGCTTGCAGGGAAACAATGGAAGCTGGCGAGCTGCCCGCTGCCTGCGGATTGTCCGCGCCACTCTTTCGGGCATTCGCTGCCGCTTTCATGTGCTGCGGGCCGCGCTCCTCTTGAGGCTCCATGTCAGCGATAATCCCGACCGGTCAGCGCCTCAGGCAAAGGCCTGCCCAGAGTTGACCAGAAAAACCGTCGGTGAAGGCTTAATTTCCTTGGAACGACAAGAAACCCATACCCCCATGATGCAGCAGTACCTGCGCATCAAGGGAGAGCATCCCGACATCCTGCTGTTCTACCGGATGGGCGATTTCTACGAGCTGTTCTACGATGATGCCGAGCGCGCGTCGCGGCTGCTCGACATCACGCTCACGCAGCGCGGCGCTTCGGCGGGAGCGCCGGTGAAGATGGCGGGCGTGCCGGTGCACTCGGTGGAGCAGTACCTCGCCAAGCTGGTGAAGCTGGGCGAGTCGGTGGCGATCTGCGAACAGATCGGCGATCCGGGGACCGCCAAGGGCCCGGTCGAGCGCCAGGTGACGCGCATCGTCACGCCGGGCACGCTCACCGACCCGTCTTTGCTGGAGGACAAGGCCGACAACGTCCTGCTCGCGCTGCACCGCGACAAGAGCACCGTGGGGCTGGCGTGGCTGTCGCTCGCAAGCGGAACTTTGCGCGTCGCGGAGATCGCCCCCCAAGCTCTCGAGAATGAATTGAGGAGGATCGACCCGGCGGAGGTGCTCGTCTCGAGCGATGCCGTGCTCGAGGGCTACTTCGTCACGCGCGTGCCGCCCTGGCAGTTCGACCTCGATGCCGGAAGGAAAAGGCTGCTGAAGCAGCTCGGCGCCGCCAGCCTCGCCGGCTTCGGCTGCGAGGATCTCACGCTCGCCCTGGGTGCCTGCGGTGCGCTGCTCGACTATGCCGGCAAGACGCAGGGGCAGGCGCTCGCCCACGTCACCGCGGTGGCGGCAGAGCGCGCAGGGGAGTACGTGCGGCTCGATGCCGCCACGCGCCGCAACCTCGAGCTTACCAAGACGCTGCGCGGGGAGCCGGCGCCGACGCTGTTCTCGCTGCTGGACGAGTGCGCGACCGGCATGGGCAGCCGCCTGCTGCGCCACTGGCTGCACCACCCGCTGCGCGAGCGCTCGGTCCTGGTGGCACGGCAGGAAGCGGTGGCCTGCCTTGACGCGCCTTCGGCGGCAATCCAATCGGTATTGCGGCAAAGCGCGGATGTCGAGCGCATCACCGCGCGCCTGGCGCTGAAAAGCGTGCGGCCGCGCGAGCTCGCCGGCCTGCGCGACACGCTTGCCCGCGTCCCGGAATTGGCGCAGCGGGTGCCGGGATTGTCGCCGCTGCTTGTCCAGCTGAAAGGCGACATGGAGGTGCCGGCGCAGTGCCTCGCGCTCCTTCAGCGAGCGCTGGAGGAGGAGCCGGCGGCGCGGCTGCAGGACGGCGGCGTCATCGCCGGCGGCTACAGCAGCGAGCTCGACGAGCTGCGCAGCTTGCAGTCGAACGCCGGCGAGTTCCTGGTGGCGCTCGAGGCCAAGGAGCGCGAGCGCACCCGGATCCCCAACCTGCGCGTCGCCTATAACTCGGTGCACGGCTACTACATCGAGGTGACGAACTCCCATGCCGGCAAGGTGCCGGACGACTATCGCCGCCGCCAGACGCTGAAGAACGCCGAGCGCTACATAACGCCTGAGCTCAAGGCCTTCGAGGACAAGGCGCTGTCGGCGCGCGACCGCGCGCTCGCGCTGGAGAAATCGCTGTATGACGAGCTGATCGAGTCCTTGCAAACCTGGGTGCTCCCGCTGCAGACGATTGCAAGAGCGCTCGCCCAGGCCGACGTGCTGTGCACTTTTGCCGCCACCGCGGCGAAGCGAAGTTACGCGCGGCCGCAGTTCCTGGACGAGCCGGTGCTCGAGATTGAAGCCGGGCGCCACCCGGTGGTCGAGGCGCAGATCGAGCACTTCATCGCCAACGACTGTCGCCTGTCGCCGGTGCGCCGGCTGCTGCTCATTACCGGCCCCAACATGGGCGGCAAGTCGACCTACATGCGGCAAGTGGCGCTCATTGCCCTCATGGCGCACGTCGGGTCGTTCGTGCCGGCGCGCGCTGCGCGCATCGGGCCGCTCGACCAGATCTTCACCCGCATCGGCGCCGCGGACGACCTCGCCGGCGGGCGCTCCACCTTCATGGTGGAGATGACCGAGAGCGCGGCGATCCTGCACAACGCCACCGACCGCAGCCTGGTGCTCATGGACGAGGTCGGGCGCGGCACCTCGACCTTCGATGGCCTGGCGCTCGCCTGGGCCATCGCCAGGCACCTTGCCGAGAAAAACCGCTCCCTCAGCCTGTTTGCGACGCATTACTTCGAGCTCACGCGCCTGGCGCTGGAGCACCGCGAAGTGGCCAACGTTCACCTGGACGCGGTGGAGCACAAGGACAGCGTCGTCTTCCTGCATGCGGTGGAGGAAGGCCCGGCGAGCCAAAGCTACGGCTTGCAGGTGGCCGGGCTCGCCGGCGTGCCCAAGGCCGTTATTCGCCAGGCGAAGAAGTACCTGCAGCTGCTGGAGGAGTCGAGCGTTGCGCGCGGCGGGCAGTCCGACCTCTTCACTCCTACCGCGGCGGTGGAGAGCGAGCCCGAGCCCGATGCGCTGCGCACGGAGATCGGAAAGATAAATCCGGACGAGCTCACCCCGCGCGAGGCGCTCGAGCTGCTCTACCGCCTGAAGCGGCTCTGATATCTTCCGGCGGTGGAGTTCTGGAACACCGCCATCTTCGTCGGCGCGCTGCTGCTGCTCGTGAGCATCGTAGCGAGCGACATCTCCTCGCGCATGGGCGCACCGCTGCTGCTCGTGTTCCTGGCGCTGGGCATGCTGGCCGGGGAAGACGGCCCCGGCGGCATCCAGTTCGACGACTTCGACCTCGCGTACGTCATTGGCACGCTGGCGCTCGCCGTGATCATCTTCGACGGCGGCATGCGCACGCGGCGCGAGCACTTCCGCGTCGCCCTGTGGCCGGCGGTCGCGCTGGCGGGGCCCGGCGTGGTGATCAGCGCGGCGCTGGTCGGACTGTTTGCCGCCTGGCTGCTCGGCCTGAGCTGGCTGCAAGGCATGCTGATCGGCGCGATCGTCGGCTCCACCGATGCGGCAGCGGTGTTCGGGTTGCTGCGCAGGGCCGGCGCCAACCTGCAGGAGCGCGTCGCCTCCACCCTGGAAATAGAGTCGGCGAGCAACGACCCGATGGCGATCTTCCTCACCGTGGCGCTGCTCGAGCTGCTCGCCGCCGGACGCACCGAGCTCGACGCGTCGGTGCTGCTCGCCTTTCTGCAGCAGTTCGGCATCGGCGCCCTGCTCGGGCTGGGCGGCGGCCGGCTGCTCGTCTGGCTGATCAACCGGCTCACGCTGGCGAGCGGGCTTTATCCCCTGCTCGCCGTGGCCGGCGGGCTGCTCGTGTTCGCGGTGACCGCGCAGCTCGGCGGCAGCGGCTTTCTTGCCATCTTCCTGGCCGGCCTGGTGCTGGGCAACTCGGAGCTGCAGGCGGCGCAGAACATCCTGCGGGTGCAGGACGGGCTCGCCTGGCTGTCGCAGATCGTCATGTTCCTGATCCTCGGGCTGCTGATCACGCCCTCCGAGCTGGTGCCGGTGGCGTTGCCGGCGCTGGGCATCGCGGCGTTCCTGATCCTCGTGGCGCGTCCGCTGGCAGTGCTCGTGTGCCTGCTGCCGTTTCGCTTTCCGTGGCGCGAGCAGATGTACGTAAGCTGGGTCGGGCTGCGCGGCGCGGTTCCCGTGGTACTGGCGCTCTTCCCGGTCATGTACGAGGCGCCCGACGCGCGCCTGTACTTCAACGTCGCCTTCTTCATCGTGCTGGTATCGCTGTTGCTGCAAGGCTGGACCATCGCGCCGGCCGCGCGCCTGCTGCGCCTCGAAGTCCCGCCCTCGGCCGAGCCGCTGCAGCGGCTCACGCTCGACATGCCCGGACATTTCGAGCATGAAATCCTGGGCTACCAGATCCAGCCGGGCAGCCTGGTCGCCGCGCGCGACCTCGCCACCCTCGAGCTTCCCCAGGGCGTGCAGATCATGGCGGTGATGCGCGATGGTGTGCCGCAGGCGCTGAGCCCGCAGCTAAGCTTCGCGCCCGGCGACTACGTGTACGTACTGGCGCAGCCCAAGCGGCTGCCGCAGGTGAACAAGCTGTTCGACCCGCACCAGGCGCCCGATCGGCTCGAGGAGCACCGCTACTTCGGGGACTTCGTGCTGAACGGCGAGGCCACGCTCGCCGACCTGGGCGACGTCTACGGCCTGGAGGTGCCCGCCAGCCATTCTCACAAGACGCTTGCCGCCTACCTGGACGAGCTGTTTCACGGGCGAGTGGTGATCGGCGACCGCGCCTCGCTGGGCAACGCCGTGCTGGTAGTGCGCGAGATGCAGGAGGGGCGCGTCAGCCGGGTCGGACTGAAACTTCGCTGAACGCGTGCTCGCCGCTCACCAGCACCAGCCCGTCGCCGCGGATGCGATAGCGCCGCCCCGGTGCGAGGAAGGCGTCGGCGCCGCGGCCCTGCTCGGTGATCCAGACGCGGCCGGCCAGCACTTCGATTGCCGCGCCGCGCGCGCCGCGCAGCTTGAGGAGGTCCGTGCGGTTCAGCTTGAGCACCATGGCGCCATCCTGCCGCCGGCGGCAGCCCGACAACAGCGGCACCTGCCGTAAACTGTACCCATAACAATCCCGGTTTTTGAGAACTGTTATGCCCCGCGCGCCGCGCAACTGTATCTGGCCGCGGCACAGCCGCCTTGCGAGGATCGCTCCATGCTGGACACCCGTTCGCCCCTGTACCACCAGCTCGCCGACCAGATCCAGCAGCTCATCCATGCCGGCACGCTGCGCGCCGGGGACCGCGTGCCTTCCGTGCGCCGCCTGTCGCAGCAGCAGCGCGTGAGCGTTTCCACCGTGCTGCAGGCCTATCAGCGCCTCGAGGACATCGGCGTGATCGAGGCGCGGCCGCAGTCGGGCTACTACGTGCGCCGCCTCGCCGCCGCGGTGCAGGAGCCCGCACCCTCCCGCCCGCCGCGCCGGGCGCTCAACGTGGAAGTGAACGACTTGGTCGAAGCCGTGCTCGCCTACGCCGATACGCCGGACGTGGTGGCTTTCGGCTCCGCCTGCCCGGCGCCCGAGCTTTTTCCGCTCGAGCGCGTGCGGCGCGTGCTTTCCGCCCTGGCGCGACGCGAGCGCGGCGCGCTGGGACGCTACGGCCTGCCTCCGGGCACCGAGCGGCTGCGCCGCGCCGTGGCGCGCCGCGCGCTCGAGTGGGGCTGCCGCATTGATTACCGCCAGCTCATCACCACCAGCGGCTGCATGGAAGCCATCAACCTGTGCCTGCGCGCGGTCACGCGGCCCGGCGATCTGGTGGCGCTCGAATCGCCCACCTACTACGGCTTCCTGCAGATCCTGCAAAGCCTCGGCCTGCGCGCGCTGGAGATTCCCACGCACCCGCGCTCGGGCATCTCGCTCGAGGCGCTCGAGCTCGCTCTCGCCGAGCATCCGGTGAAGGCGGTGCTGGTCATGCCGAACGTGTCCAATCCCATCGGCGCCTCCATGTCGGACGTGTCCAAGAAGCGCCTGGTGGAGCTGCTCGCCGAACGCAACGTGCCCCTCATCGAGGATCATATCTACGCCGACCTCGCCTTCGGCAGCGCCGCGCCGCGCGCCGCCAAGGCCTTCGACCGCAACGGCAACGTGATGCTGTGCGGCTCGTTCTCGAAAACGCTGTCGCCCGGCCTCAAGGTGGGCTGGATCGAGCCCGGGCGCTGGCGCGAGCGCCTCCACATGCTGAAGTTCGTGGCGAGCGGCGGCCAGAACGAGCTGATGGAGCTGGCAGTGGCGGAGCTGCTCGAAACCGGCGGCTACGAACGCTCGCTGCGGCTGCTGCGCCGGCGCTTCGAGGCGCAGGTGGACGCCGCGCGCGGCGTGATCGCCGAGTCGTTCCCGCGCGGCACCCGCGTGACGCGGCCGGCGGGTGCCTACATCGTCTGGGTGGAGCTGCCCAAAGGCTGCGACTCGGTGGCGCTGTTCGAGGCGCTCATCGAGCGCGGCATCACGGTCGCGCCCGGGCCGATGTTCTCGGCTTCGCAACGCTACCGCAACTGCATCCGCCTTAGCCTGGGGCAGCTATGGAGCCCGCGCCACGAGCGCGCCTTGCGCGAGGTCGGCCGCGTGGCGCGCGCGCTCGCCGGGGAGCAAGCGCTGAAGGCCTAGCTATACTCGCCCGATGCAGCTCGTCGACATCGGCGCCAACCTCACGCACTCGGCTTTCGCCGCGGATCTGTCCGAGGTGGTCGCGCGCGCCCGGCATGCCGGAGTGCAGCGCATCATCGTTACCGGCACGGCAGTGGACGAAAGCCTCGCGGCCACGAGAATCGCCGACGAATTCGGCCTTTGGGCGACCGCCGGCGTCCATCCGCACCACGCGCGCGACTGCGGCCCGAGCACGATTGCGGCCCTCAAGGACATCGCGGCGCATCCGCGGGTGGTGGCGATCGGCGAATGCGGACTGGACTTCAACCGCAACTATTCAGCGCACCCGGACCAGGAGAAGTGGTTCGTAGCGCAGCTCGAGCTGGGCATCGAGCTGGGCATGCCGCTCTTTCTGCATTCCCGCGATGCGCATCCGCGCTTCTCGGAAATCATTCATTCTCACAAACCAGAAAAAGCCGTAGCGCATTGCTTCACCGGCGAGCGTGACGAGCTGCACGTCTATCTCGACCTCGGGCTGTATATTGGCATCACCGGCTGGATCTGCGACGAGCGGCGCGGACGGCACCTGGTCGAGCTGGTGCGCGACATCCCGCGCGACCGGCTGCTGCTCGAAACCGATTCGCCCTACCTCACGCCGCGCGACCTGCGGCCGCAGCCCAAGGCGCGGCGCAACGAGCCGGCGTTCCTGCCGCACATCCTGGGGGCGGTGGCGCGCGCGCTCGGCCGGCCGGCCGAGGAAGTCGCCGAGCAGGCCACGCGCAACGCGCACGCGCTTTTTGCCCTGGACGCCGGCGGCGCGTGAACCTGGCTCATCTTCTGCTGAGGAGTGCGCGCTGGCAGCCTGACCGGCCGGCGCTCGCGCTCGGCAGGCGCCCGGTGCGCTCCTACCGGGAGATGGCCGCACGCGTCTCGCGCCTTGCTTGCGGGCTTACGACCAAGCTTTCGCTCCACAAAGGCGACCGCGTCGCGCTCGCCATGAAGAATTGCCCGGAGTTCTACGAAGTCCTGTTCGCGTGCTGGCACGCCGGCCTGACCGCGGTGCCGATGAACGCCAAGCTGCACGCGAAGGAGTTTGCCTACATCCTCGAAAACGCCGACGCCAAGGCATGCTTCGTGAGCGAGGACCTCGCCGCCGCGATTCCC
Organism: Burkholderiales bacterium; assembly: GCA_036259215.1. Lineage (GTDB taxonomy): Bacteria > Pseudomonadota > Gammaproteobacteria > Burkholderiales > SG8-39 > SCGC-AG-212-J23. The sequence goes on from DATACE010000200.1 coordinate 8,150, forward strand.
TCGGCCATCCCCGTCGAAGACGGCCTGTTCCTCGACGAAACGCCGCCGGCATCGGTGCGCCCCGAGGATCCGGCCTGGCTGTTCTACACGAGCGGCACCACCGGCGTGCCGAAGGGCGCGACGCTCACGCACCGCAACCTGCTGTTCCAGACGCACGCCTATTTCGCCGACATCGACAAGCTCGGCCCCGGCGACGCCATCCTGCACGCGGCGCCGCTGTCGCACGGCTCGGGTTGCTACGGCCTGCCGCACATCGCCGCCGCCGCGGTCAACGTCATTCCGGAAAGCGGCCACTTCGAGCCGGCCGAGATTTTCGACCTGCTGGAGCACTGGCAGAACGTTTCGTTCTTCGCCGCGCCGACCATGATCGTGCGCCTGCTCGCCAGCCCCGAGGCGCGCCCGCCGCGCCACCTGAAGACCATTACGTACGGCGGGGCGCCGATGTACGTCGCCGACTGCCTGCGCGCCATCGAGCTGTTCGGCCCGCGCCTGTACCAGCTTCTCGGCCAGGGAGAGGCGCCCATGACCATTACCGGGCTGCCGCAGTCGGAGCACGCGGCCAGGACCCATCTGGAGACCTGCGGCTTTGCCCGCACCGGCGTCGAGGTGAAGATCTTCGATGCCGAGGACCGCGAGCTGCCTCCGGGAGAGACCGGCGAGATCGTGACCCGCTCGGACTGCGTGATGGCCGGCTACTGGCGCAACCCGCAGGCCAGCGAAAAAGCGCTGCGCGGTGGCTGGCTGCATACCGGCGATGTGGGCAGCATGGACGCCCAAGGCTTCGTCACCATCAAGGACCGCTCCAAGGACATGATCATCTCGGGCGGCTCCAACATCTATCCGCGCGAGATCGAGGAGGTGCTGCTCGGGCATCCGTCCGTCGCCGAATGCTCGGTCGTCGGCCGGCCGCATCCGGAATGGGGGGAGGAAGTCGTGGCCTTCGTGGTGCTCAAGGACAAGGCGAGCCGCGAGGAGCTCGACGCGCTGTGCCGCGCGAACATCGCGCGCTTCAAGCGCCCGCGCGAGTACCGCTTCGTGGAAAGCCTGCCGAAAAACAATTACGGCAAGGTGCTGAAAACCGAGCTGCGCAAGCTGCTGGCTTAGCGAAGCACAGATTCCTTAGCTGTCGCGCACGCCCAGGCGCGCGAGCAGCACCAGCGCCTCGGTGCGCGACGACACGCCCAGCAGCCGGTACGCGGCATGCGCATGCTGCTTTACGGTGTTCTCCGAGATTTCCAGCCGCCGGGCGATCTCGCCGTTGGCGAGCCCCTTCGCCAGCAGCTTGAGCACGTCGGCCTGGCGCGCGGTCAGCCCGAGGTCGGCCAGGGTGGCGGTTTTCCGCGGCGCGGCGCCTTCCGGCGGGACGTAGATGCCACCGCCCAGGACGAGCCGCAGCGCCTCGGCGAGCACCCGGGGTGGGGAGGTCTTGGGCACGTATCCGACCGCGCCGGCGTCCAGCGCCCCGCGCACGCTCTGGGCATCGTCGCTGGCCGAGATGATGACGATGCGGACGCCCGGCAGCGCCTTGCGCAGCCGCAGCAGCGCATCGATGCCCGAGCAGCCGGGCAGCCCGAGATCCAGCAGCACGAGCTGCAGCTCGTGGAGCTCCCGGCCGCGCGACAGCGCGCCGGCGAGGTCGTTCTCGCTATGGATGCGGGCCTGCGGCACGAGCGAGCGCACCACCGCCGACAGCGTCTCGTGAATCATCGGGTGGTCGTCGACGAGCAGGAAGTCCATGGCGTCGACGATGCTGCCGTTCAGACGCTGTCGAGCGGGCTGTATACGCCGCCGTCCAGCATCACGCGGATCGCATCGGCCATGGCTTTGGGCAGCAGGGTCTTGGGCAGGTAGCCGGCGGCGCCGGCCTGCAGCGCGGCTTTCACCTTGTCCGAGTCCTCGGTGGCCGAGATCACCGCGACGCGGGTTGCCGGATGCGCGGTCCGGAACCGGAAGAAGGCCTCCATGCCGGAGCACCCGGGCAGCGCCAGGTCGAGGAGCACGAGGTCCAGCTCGTCCAGGCGGCCCGCCTGCGAAAGGCCGGCGTCGAGGTCGAACTGCCCATGGAACGTGGCTTCCGAGCGCACCGAGCGCACAATCGCCCGCATCGTTTCATGGATGATCGGGTGGTCGTCGACGAGCAGCACATTCATTGTGAAATCGTACTTCTCCGTGGTCGGCGCGGCGCTGCCTTGACGCAGGTTTACACTCTTTTCAGCGCAGCCGAAATTGCTGCGCTGCTCACGCGGGCTTCGTCCTCCAGCGGTTTCGCATAGCCAACCGGAATGCGAGGTGCGCCCAGCCGCTGCACCCGGATGCCGAGCTCTTCGGCCACCGTGGCGGCAATCTCGGCGCCGAAGCCCGCCGCCTGAACCGCCTCGTGCACCACCAGCAGCCGTCCGGTCTTCGCCGCCGAGGCGAGCACGGTGTCCCGGTCCCATGGCCACAGCGTGCGCAAGTCGACGATCTCGACCGAGAGATCGGTGTGGGCTTCCAGCGCCGCATGCACCGTGCGCGACCAGGTGACCAGGGTGGCATCGCGGCCTTCGCGCACGATGTTCGCTTTTCCCAGCGGAATGGTCGCCGCGGACACCTCGCCCTGCAGGCCCCACAGCTCCTTGTGCTCGAAGTACATCACCGGGTCGCCGCAGGCCATGGCGGAGGCAAGCAGCGCGTAGTTGTCCTGCGGCGTGGCGGGCGCCGCGACCACGAGGCCGGGGACGTGCGCGAACCAGGCCTCCAGGCTCTGCGAATGCTGTGCCGCCGAGCCGCTCCACAAGCCTGCCGGCATGCGCGCCACCAGCGGCACGCGGCCCTGGCCGCCGAACATGAAGCGCGCCTTGGCGGCCTGGTTGACGATCTCGTCCATGGCGCACAGCGCAAAGTCCACGACGCGCATTTCGACCACCGGGCGCAATCCCGCGAGCGCCATGCCGACCGCGGCGCCCATGATGGTCGACTCGGAAATCGGCGTGTCGATGACGCGCGCGGCGCCCATCTCCTGCTGCAACCCCTGGTACTGCTGGAAGATGCCGCCGCGGCCGACGTCTTCTCCGAGCACCACCACGCGCGGATCGGCGCGCATCGCCTCGCGCACGGCGGCGCAGCCCGCCTGCGCGTAGCTCATCAGCGCCACCGGCCGGCTCCCGTGTCCTGGATGTCGGTGTAGGCGCTGCGCGCCTCGGGCCACGGCGCGGCCGCGGCGACGGCCAGGGCGCGCCTGACTTCGTCTTCGGCCTCTTTCCTGAGGGAAACGGCTTCGGCGCCCAGGTCCTTCTCGAGGACGAGCAGCGGGTCGCTCAGCAACGCGCGCTCCACCTCTTCGCCGTTGCGGTAAGGCGCGGCATCGACCGAGACGTGGCCCTTGAAGCGGTAAGTCACGGCGTGCAGAAACTGCGGCCCCAGGCCGCCCCTCACTTTCGCGATCAGGGACGCCGCAGCGCGGTCGACCGCCCGCGCGTCGTTTCCATCGACCCGCACGCCCGGCACGCCGATCGCCTGCGCCCGGGCGAGCGCTCCTTCGCCCGCGGTCATCGGACCGGTGGCGGTGGTTGCCGACCAGCGGTTGTCCTCGCACACGAAGAGCACCGGCAGCGAGAAGACTTTCGCCCAGTTGAGCGCTTCCAGGAACGGACCGCGGTTGACCGCGCCGTCGCCGAAGAAGCAGGCGACGATGCGCGGCTCGCCTCTGATCTTGATCGCATGGGCGGCGCCCACCGCGATGGGCATGCCCGCCGCGACCACGCCGTTGGCGCCCAGCATGCCGACGGAGAAATCGGCGATGTGCATGGAGCCGCCCTTGCCGCCGTTGCAGCCGCTGGCACGGCCGAACAGCTCGCACATCATGCGCTCCATCGACGCGCCCTTGGCCAGGGTGTGGCCGTGGCCACGATGGGTCGACGTCAGGTAGTCGTCTTTCCCCAGGTTGAGGCAGACGCCCGCGGCAACCGCCTCCTGGCCGGTCGACAGGTGCAGCGGCCCGCGGACCTCGGCCTGCGACACGCTGGCGCCGAATGCGGCCACGCCGCCCTTGGACGCTTGCTCGGCGGCGTTCTCGAATGCCCGGATGCGCGCCATGGCGCGATAGAGGGCGCGCGCTCGTTGCATGCCAAAAAGTCTACCCGATCAGGCGCTCTGGGCTGAGAACCAGCGCTTCACGTACCAGGTGAGCGCCACCATCGCGAGGACCACGCCGCCCACGATCCACCAGTTGATGGTCGACGGATCCTCGAGCGCCGCGGTGAGCTGGCCGCCGAACACGCTGGTGGCAAGGACGCCGGGCAGCATGCCGAGGAAGGTGCCCAGCGTGTATTCCCAGACCTTGATCGACACCGCCCCCGCAATGATGCCCTCGACCGCAAACGGCGCCACCGGGATGATGCGCACCGCGAGCATGGCCATGAGGCCGTGGCGCCGCAGCGCCTTCACCACGTCGTCCAGCTTGTCGCCGGCCAGGCGCTGCACCGTCTTCTCGGGCAGCAGGCGGCCGGCATAGTAAGTGGCCAGGGCGGAGAGCAGGATGCCCGCCATGCCGTAGGCGAACCCCAGCCACGGCCCGAAGGCGATCACGGTCATGAGCGTGAGCAAGGGGCGGGGAAACATGAGGAAGGCCGCCGGCGTGTACAGGCACATCACCACTACGGGTGCCCACGACCAGCCGCGGATGGCGCGGGCCCAGCCGGTAATGCGCTCGGCCGTGACGTATTCCGAAAGAGGCGTGTACCGCCAGGCGGCGGCAAGCGCGGCAATCACCGCGGCGATCGCCAGCAGCTTGCCCCACGCGGGCGAGCGCCGGCCGTGTTTCTTGCGCATTGCTGGTTTGAACGGCACAGCCTTCGAAAAGTTGCTGTCACAACCGGGCGCTACACTGGTCGGACCATCCGGCGGATTGCCCGATCGCCGAGCGCGCGCCGATAGCGCGCCGGGGTCGGCTTTCCATCGGAGGGCGCCTCGTCCTGGGCCAAAATGACGGCATGCTTCCCGGGAAAGCGTCCGTGCTCATCGCCGGCGGCGGCCCGTTCGGCCTGATGCTCGCCAACGAGCTGGGCCGCCGCGGCATCGCCGTGGTGCTGGTCGACACGAAGCCCGGAACCACCGACAACGTCCAGGCGAACGCCACCCAGGCGCGCACCATGGAGCACTACCGGCGGCTGGGCTTTGCCGACGAGGTGCGCGCGCTTGGCATGCCGCCGGATTTCCCCACGGACATCGCCTATTTCACCCGCTTCGCGCGCTACGAGCTGGCGCGCTTCGCCCTGCCCTCGGCGCGCGAGGCGCGCCAGCTGGTAAGCACGCTGTCGGGCTCCTGGAGCGCCGCCGAGCTGCCGCACCGCTGCAACCAGAAATTCGTCGAGCCGGTGCTGCGCCGGCACGCCGAGCGCCTGCCCGGCGTATCGGTGAACTTCGGATGGCGGCTAACCGGCTTCCAGGCGTCTGCATCGTCGGTGACGGCGCGCGTCGAGCGAGCAGACGGCCGGGACGCCCGCACCGTCGAGGCACGCTACCTCGTCGGCGCCGACGGGCCGCGCAGCCTGGTGCGCCAGCAGCTGGGCCTGCGCTACGCCGGCGAAACCGGGGTCACGCGCGACTTCGTGGGCGGACGCATGTACGCGGTCTACTGCCGCATCCCGGATTTCTACGACGCCATACCGCACCCACCGGCGTGGATGAACGTGAACTTCAACCGCGAGCGCCGCTGCTTCATGCCGGCGGTCAACGGCCGCGACGAGTTCGCCTTTCATACGCAACTCAAGGCCCACGAGGACGAGGCGCGCGTGAGCGAGGCGCATGCCGCCGCCATGGTGCAGCAGGCCATCGGCGCGCCGCTCGCCGTGCAGGTGCTGGCGCGCGACGCGTGGACCGCCGGCCACTCGCTGGTGGCCGAAGGATTCGGCCGCGGCCGCGTGTTCATCGGCGGCGATGCCGCGCACCTTTTCACGCCGACCGGCGGCCTGGGCTACAACACGGCGGTGGAGGACGCGGTGAACCTGGGCTGGAAGCTCGCCGCGGTGCTCAAGGGACAGGCGAGCGCGCGATTGCTGGAGAGCTACGAGGCCGAGCGCAGGCCGCTCGCGTTGCGCAACACCGCCTATGCGAAGCGCTTCGCGGATTCGCTGGGAAACTACGCGCCCGCGCCCGAGATCGAGGACGATACGCCGGCAGGCGCCGCGGCCCGCGCCCGCGCGGGCGAATACTTCGCCAGCCACGGCCGCAGCGAATTCGACATTCCGGGCATCACCTTCGGCGGGCGCTACGACGGCTCGCCGGCGATCGTGGCCGACGGCACGCAGCCGCCGCCTGACGCGGCGAACCGCTACGTCCCGACCGCCTGCCCCGGTGGCCGCCCGCCGCACCTGTGGTTGGCCGACGGGCGCTCGCTGTACGACGTATTCGGCTTCGAATGGACCCTGCTGTGCCTGTCCGCCCACGCGGG
>DATACE010000201.1:0-4757 GCA_036259215.1 Burkholderiales bacterium
CCATCCCCTCGCCGGCCAGGGGCTGAACCTCGGCCTGCAGGATGCGCGCTCGCTTGCTGCGGTGCTCACGCAGCGCGGGGCGCTGCGCGATCCGGGCGAGCTGCGGCTGCTGCGCCGTTATGAGCGTTCCCGCGCGGAGCCTATACTGGCGATGGATACCATGGTCGAGGGCCTGTACACGCTCTTTGGCACGCATAACCGGCTCGCCGGCCGGTTGCGCAACGCCGGATTGAACTTGACCGACCGCCTCCCGGTCCTAAAGAACCTCCTCATCCGCCAGGCGCTCCACTGACCTTGACGTTTTTACCGCTTCGCGCCGCCGCGGTCTGCGCGCTGCTCGCCTTGGCCTCGGGCGCGGCTGCGAACGAAGCACAGATCCGCCGCGCCCTCGGGCCCAAGCTGGGCAGCGCGACCATCGAAGGCGTGGGCCCTGCGCCGATCCCCGGGCTGTGGGAAGTGCGCCTGCGCACGCCACGCGGCATGCGCGTCGTGTACACCGACGCCACGGCCTCGCATGTCATCCAGGGCAGCATCTTCGAGCTGCGCACCGATCGCGATCTGACCGAGGAGCGCCTGCGCAAGCTGAACGCCATCAAGTTCGAGCAGCTGCCGCTCGAGCTCGCCGTCAAGGTGAAGCGTGGCGACGGCAAGCGCGTGATGGCGATGTTCTCGGATCCCTATTGCCCGGCGTGCCGCCAGTTCGAGAAAACGCTGCAGCAGATCGACAACGTCACGATCCACGTGTTCATGTACCCGGTCATCCGGCCCGAGAACGCAGACCATTCGCGCGCAGTATGGTGCTCGGCCGATCGCGCCAAAGCCTGGCTTGAGCTCGCTGCGGCGCCCCAGCCGAAATTGCCGGATGCCGCGCCCAGCTGTGACAACCCGGTGGACAAGGTGCTGCGCCTGGGCGAGAGCCTGGGCGTGACCAGCACGCCGACATTGATTTTTGCCAACGGCGAGCGCGTCGCCGGCGGGCTCGCGCCCCACGATCTGCGCGCGCTTCTGGACCAGTCCTCGAAATAGGGGACGGACCCCCGGGGGTCCGTCCCCCACTTAAGCTTCAAGGTAGGGGCAGCGGTTCGCCTCGTGGCCAGAGCAGCCACATGCGGCCCTGCTGGCGCATGCGGCCGGCGAGCACGCCGGCCTCCGGGCCGGTGCCCCAGTAGAAGTCTGCGCGCACTGCGCCGCGAATCGCGCCGCCGGTGTCCTGCGCCGCCATCAGCCGCTCCAGCGGCTCTTCCGAAAGCGGGTAAGTGGTGGCGAGGAACACCGGCGCGCCCAGCGGCACGAACCGCCGATCCACGGCCAAGCTGTATTGCGGGGTGAGCGCGATGCCGAGCGCGCCGATCGGCCCGTCGGTGGGCGGCAGCTCGCGGAAGAAGACGTAACTCGGATTGGCGTTCAGCGCCGCCTGCAGCTTCTGGGGATGGGCGGCCGCCCAGGCCTTGATGCCGTCCATGGAGGCCTGCTCCAGGACCAGCTCCCCGCGGTCTATCAGGTAGCGGCCGAGCGAGCGATAAGGATGGCCGTTCTGGTCGGCGTAGCCGACGCGGATGCGCTCGCCGCCGGGAAGCTCGACCTGTCCCGAGCCTTGGATCTGCAGGAAAAAAAGCTCCACCGGGTCAGCGGTCCAGGCGATGACGGGCGCGCCGAAGGCGGCGCCCTTGGCTTCGATCTCGCCGCGCGACGGGTAAGGCACCAGGCGCCGGCCCTCGACGCGGCCGCGCAAGCGCATGCCGCGCAGCTCCGGGTAAAGGCCGGCGAGGTCCACCACGATCAAGTCCTCCGGCACCCCGAAGATGGGAAAGCGATGCGCTTCCGTCGGGGACCGGCTGCCTTCGATCACGGGCTCGTAGTAGCCGGTGACCAGACCGCGATCGCCTCCCTCGGGATTGATCAGCGCGTAGGCGCTGAACTGCGACTCGAAAAACTCCCGCGCCGCCTCGGGCGCGGTCGTCCTCGCCTGCTCGCAGGCGCGCGCCAGGGCGCCGGGACGCGGGCAGCCGGCGAGAAAGGCCTGCAGGCTTTGTTGCAGGTCGGCGCCCTGCCAGCCCGGCAGCGCGTCGAACGACCACTCGAGATAGAAGGCGGCTTCAGGTGCGGGCTTGGTAGGCGGCGCCTTCGGTTCCGGCGGCGCCGGCGGCACGGGCGCGCAGGCCGCCAGCAGTAGAATCAGCAGCAATCGCATGTGGGTCATCTACCTCGAAATCCTGCTGGCGCTGGCGCTCGCCGTGTTCATCGTCTGGTGGACCTGGCCAAAAAAACACCGGGACGACGATTAATGAAGCACGCGCGGCACTGACAAAGTGAATTCCGGGATCGCGGCCTCGAACCGGGTGCCGTCCGCCGCGACCATCTGGTAGGCGCCTTTCATGGTGCCCACGGACGTGGCAATCGACGCGCCGCTCGTGTATTCATAAGTCTCGCCGGGCTGCAGCAGCGGCTGCGCACCCACCACGCCCAGGCCGCGCACCTCCTGCACCAGGCCCTGGGCGTCGCTGATCACCCAGTGCCGGCTGATGAGCTGCGCGGCCACGCTGCCGGTGTTGCGCAGCGTGATGGTATAGGCGAAGACAAAGCGTCCCGCCGCCTCGTCGGATTGCTCCGCCAGGTATTGCGTGGTCGCGCTTACCGATATTGCGTATTCCTTCTCCTGCGCCATGCGTGGCATTGTAAACTCGCGCCGCCATGGCGTTTCGCATCGCTCCCAGCATTCTTTCGGCCGACTTCGCGCGCCTGGGCGAGGAAGTGCGCGCTGTGACCCTGGCCGGCGCGGACCTGATTCACTTCGACGTCATGGACAACCACTACGTGCCCAACCTGACGGTCGGCCCGCTGGTGTGCGCTGCGCTTAAGCCGCATGCGCAGGTGCCCCTGGACGTGCACCTGATGGTCCGGCCGGTCGACCGGCTGGTGTCGGAGTTCGCCAAGGCAGGCGCCGGCATCATCAGCTTCCATCCCGAGGCATCGGAGCACGTCGACCGAACCATCGCGCTGATCAAGGAAAACGGCTGCAAGGCCGGGCTGGTGTTCAACCCGGCCACCCCGCTCGCCTGGCTCGACCACACGCTGGACAAGCTCGACCTGGTGCTGCTCATGTCGGTGAACCCGGGCTTCGGCGGCCAGCAATTCATTCCCTCGGTGCTGCCCAAGATTGCCGAGGCGCGCCGGCGCATCGCGGCCACGCGCAAGGACATCTGGCTGGAAGTCGACGGCGGCGTCAAGGCCGACAACATTGCGCAGATCGCGCGCGCCGGCGCGGATACCTTCGTGGCCGGCTCGGCGATCTTCGGCGCGAACGACTATGCCGCCGCCATCCGCGAGATGCGCGAGCAGCTCGCCGTGCTATAGTTTCCGCGCCGTGCAGCCTCTCCCTGCACAATTCGAGTCTCTCTCCTGGCGTAGCTGGCGCCGCTGGCGCCGCTAACCCCCACGCGTCGCCGCGCGGCTCGGCTTCGCGTCATTTAGGCCGCAGGCAGTTTCCAGCATCTGAAGTGGAGAGAGTGTCGTGACCCAGCTTGAGTTCGAGAACCTCGCAGCCGAGGGCTACCGCCGCATCCCGGTGCTCGCCGAGGCGCGCGCCGACCTTTACACCCCGCTCGCCCTCTACGCCCAGCTTGCGAGCGGGCCGTATTCGTACCTGCTGGAATCCGTGGTGGGGGGCGAGCGCTTCGGCCGCTATTCCTTCATCGGCCTGCCGTGCGCCGAACGCATCGAGGCGCGCGGCCGCACCGTGTGGCGCATGCTGAAGAACGCGCGCGGCGCCGATGTGTGCGTCGAGCGCGCCGAAGACGCCGACCCTTACGAATTCGTGCGCGCCTGGCTGCGGCGCCATCGCACGGCGCCGGCGCCCTTGCGCTTCGCCGGCGGCCTGGTGGGCTACTTCGGCTACGACACGGTGCGCCATATCGAGGCGCGGGCGCTCGGCGCGGCCAAGGCCGACCCGTTGGATACGCCGGACATGGTGCTGCTCGTGTCCGACGAGCTCGCCGTGGTCGACAACGTGCTGGGCAAGCTGTACCTCGTCGTCTATGCCGACCCGCAAGAGCCGGGTGCCTGGGGCGCGGCGCACGAGCGGCTCGAGCAGCTGCGCCTGCGCCTTTCCTCGCCCATTCCCAGCGGCCTGCTGTCCGCCCATCCGGGCCGCGCGGCGCCGGTCGAGCGCAGCTTCTCCGAGGCGGGATTCCTGGCGGCGGTGGAGCGTGCCCAGGGCTACATCGGCGCCGGCGACGTCATGCAGGTGCAGATCTCGCAGCGCAGCTCGCGCGACTTCGCCGCGCCGCCGCTCGAGCTCTACCGGGCGCTGCGCGGCGTGAACCCCTCGCCGTACATGTTCTTCCTGGATTTCGGCGATCACCACGTGGTCGGCGCCTCTCCCGAGATCCTGGTGCGCCAGGCGGGCGATACGGTCACCCTGCGGCCGATCGCCGGTACCCGGCCGCGCGGCGCCACGCCCGCCGAGGATGCGGCAATCGCCGCGGAGCTGCTGGCCGATCCCAAGGAGCGCGCCGAGCACGTGATGCTCATCGATTTGGGGCGCAACGACGTGGGCCGCGTGGCGGCCACCGGCAGCGTCAAGGTGACCGAGCAGATGGGGGTGGAACGCTATTCCCATGTCATGCACATCGTCTCCAATGTCGAAGGCCGCCTGCGCCCGGGGCTGGACGCGATCGACGTGCTGAAGGGGAGCTTCCCGGCGGGCACCGTCACCGGCGCGCCCAAGGTGCGCGCCATGCAGATCATCGATGAGCTCG
>DATACE010000202.1:0-8768 GCA_036259215.1 Burkholderiales bacterium
CCGAGCGCTTGGTGTCGTGGGTGGAGCTGCCGAGCATGGTGTAGGGCCAGTGCTTCGCGCGGTCCTCGCTCGCTGCGTGGAACGCCTTCAGCGAGAAGCCGAAGTCGCGCGGGTCGTTGCCGACCTCGTTCAGCGCGATGAGCCGGTTGTAGCGGTAGAACGCCGTGTCCTCCACCCCCTTGGCCACCACCGGCGCGGTGAGCTGCTGGAAGCGCATGGCGAACTCCACCATCTGCCGGCGCCGCGCACCGGCCGCCGGGGCCGCATCCAGCGTGAGCACGCCGTGCACGAAATCGAACACGCTCGGGTCGGCGATGCGGCTCGCGCGGCGCGCGGCCTTTACCGCCCAGTCGATGTAGCGGCGGTCCGCCTCGTGCACGCCCCGGCCGGTAACGTAGGTGCGGTACACCGGGAAGCGCGCGGCGATCTCGGCGAGCGCGCGGCGCAGCACGCCGTCGGTGTAGTCGCGCGTGCGCCGGTTCCCCGAGGCGATGCGCGCGAGGCGCCGGCTCAGGTTGTGCAACTCCGCGGCGAGCGTGGTGCCCATGATGAGCAGCCGGCTGTGGTAGGAGATCTCGTCGAACGACTGGCGCTCGCCGGTGAAGCGCTGGTAGATGCGGTCGAAGCGCGAGGCCGCCGCGCCGTCGATGAACAGCCCCGTCAGCAGGTTGGCAAACCGGTATCCCGTGGTGCCGTGCACCTTCCAGTCGGCGCGCAGCGGCTCGTGGTCGGCGAGGATCTTCTCGATCAGCACCCAGGGCTTGCGGCGCAGCTCCTGCAGCCGCTCGAAGTACTGCTGCGGGTCCGCAAGCCCGTCGGGATGGTCCACGCGCAGCCCTTCCACGCCCGGGCGCCGCGCGAGCCTGCCAATGAGCGCGTGCGTGGCGTCGAACACCGCGCGGTCCTCGGCGCGCAGCGCGGCCAGATCGGTGATTTCGAAAAAGCGCCGGTAGTTGATCTCGTCGGCAGCCACGCGCCAGTAGGCGAGCCGGTAGTGCTGCTTCTCCAGCAGCCGGTGCAGCGCAAGGGGGTCTTTCGCCGTCCTGGCCAACTTCGAGGATTTCTTGTTCAGGGGAAAAGTCTGGTCGTAATACTGCACCCGCCATTCCCCCCGCTTATTCGCCAGGCGGATCTCGCCCTCGTCGAGCGCCTCGCCGTAGTGCTTGCCCAGCACCGGCAGCAGCAGCTTGCCGCCGCCGCGCTCCCAGTCGATGTCGAAGAAGCGGGCGCACGGCGAGGCGCGGCCCTTCTCAAGCACGTCCCGCCACCAGGGGTTGTCGCCGTGCAGCACGCCCATGTGGTTGGGCACGATGTCGAGCACCAGCCCCATGCCGTGGCGGCGCAGCTCCTCGATCAGCGCGTCCAGCTCGGCCTCGGTGCCGATCTCGGGGTTGATGCGGCCGTGGTCCACGACGTCGTAGCCGTGCATGCTGCCCGGCCGCGCCTTGAGGAATGGCGAAGTGTAGAGATGGCTGATGCCGAGCTTGGCTAGGTAGGGTACCAGCGCCTTGGCGTCGGCGAAGCGAAAGCCCTTGTGCAGCTGCAGCCGGTAGGTGGCCGCCGGGATGCGCAGCGGCGCCTTCTCGTCGGACACCAGCGCCCTTTCGGCCATCGCCTCGGCGAGCGCCTGCATGCGCGCGTCGCCTGCCCAGCGCTCCAGCGCCAGCGGCAGCTTGCGGCGCCAGTTGGGATGCTGGTCGACCGTGCCCGGCAGATTCGCCTGCTCCTCGAGCTCGAGCACGTCCTCGGGCTGCACCATGAGGATCTTGGACGGCGTGCGCGCGAGGAAGGCGTGGGCGCTTTGCGCCGACGTGTCTCCAAGTATTTTTTTCAGGAGAGACTTGTCCTGCTCGCGCTGCGCTTTCTCCTTGGCCGCGTCCACCGTGAGCCCGAGCCGCTCGCGCAGCTCGAGGTCGCGCCCGGCCCAGAAGCCCTTCCAGGTCGGAAGGTCGTGCGTGCTCACGCAGACCAGCGCGTTGCGCGGATACGCGGCGGCCGGCGTGTCCTTCTCGAACAGCAGCGGCCGGTAGGACAGCACGCCCGCCTCGTCCAGCGCCGCGCGCAGCTCGGCGGGCACCGTGCCCAGGTCCTCGCCGATCACCATGCAGCGGCGCCGGCGGCTTTCGAGGGCCAGGATGGCCAGCAGCTCGCGCAGCGGATAGTTGACGTAGCCGCCCTTATCCGGCTTCGCCCCCTGCGGGATCCAGTATTGGCGCATCAGCGCCATGACGTGGTCCAGGCGCACGGCACCGCCTTCCGGCATGTTGGCGCGCAGCAGCCCGATGAACGGCCGGTAGCCGGCGGCGCGCAGCGCGCGCGGCGAGTACGGCGGCAGGCCCCAGTCCTGTCCGCGCGGGTTGAACTCGTCCGGCGGCGCGCCGATCGAGGCGCCGGTGGCGTACGCCGCCTGGTCGGACCACACTTCCGCCCCGCCGCGGTCGGAGCCGAGCGCGAGGTCGAAGTACAGGCCGATCGGCATGCCCAGCTCGTGCGCGCGCTGCTGCACCCCGTCGAGCTGCAGGCGCGCGTTCCACTGCAGGTAAGCGTGGAATTCGACGCGAACCTGATGCTTCTTGGCGAAAGCTTGCACTTCCCGCGAAGCGGGCTTCTGGAAGCCCTTCGGCCAGGTTTGCCAGTTGCCGCCCAGCTTCTCGACCAGTGCCTCGTACAGCGCATGGTTGCGAAGCTCCGGCGGGCTCGCGCGGTGGAACGCCGAAAGCGCCGCGCGGCGTGTGCGGTCCTTGCGAAAGCAGGCGTACAAAAGCTCGAGCACCTCCTGCTTGGCCGCGCGCACGCCGTCGTAGTCCACGAGCTGCGGCTTCCTCAGGTTTTCCAGGAGGCTTTGAAAAGCCGACGAGCCGACCAGACGCTTGGCCGCGGGGCAAGCCTTGAACTCCGCAATCGCCTCCACGTCCAGGTAGACGGTGTTCAGCGCGTGGCGGCTGGAAGGGCTGTACGGGCTCACCCAGGCGGCATGCAGGGGATTGACGCCCACTACGGCGGCGCCCATGCCCGCCGCGAGCTCCACCAGCGTGCGCAGGTCGGTAAAGTCGCCCACGCCCCAGTTGCGCGCCGAGCGCAAGCCGTAGAGCTGGACCACGAAGCCCCACACCCGACCGCCCGCGGCCAGCACCTCCGGCTCGTAGCAGGGGCCAGGCTCCATGCGCAGCCTGGCCGCTGCGCGGCGCGGTCCGAGCGCCCGCTCCAGCGCACGGCGCGTCTGTGGATCGATTTTCTGCTCGCGCTGCCAGACGTCGCGGTAGCTTTCGGCGATCTCGCTCATGCGGCGAGCCACCAGCTCACGCTCCAGGGCTCCAGAGTCTTTTCACTGGAACCCCAAAAGCACCGCCCGGCAGGCAGTGTCTCGACGTCGATCGCCTTCTCGCCGCAGTTGGCAAGCAACGTAAGCCCGCCGTCCCAGGCGACTTCGAACGCGCGCTCGTCCAGCATGCGATAGCGGCCGGGACCGAAGACGCGCGGGGCGATTTCGTCCCGGCGCAGCGCAAGCAGGCCCTGGTAATGCGCAAGCCACCCGCGTCCTTCGGGGGTGCGCGCGTCCTTCCAGCGCAGCACGCTGCGCTTGAAGGTCTGCTCGGCCAGCGGATCGGGGATGCGGGCGCGCGCCTTGGGGTCGGCGAAGGCGGCAAAGCGCGCGAACTCCTCGCGCCGCCCGTTGCGCACCGCCTCGCCCAGCTCGCCGGCGAAGTCGCAGAAGTACAGGAAGGGCTGCTTGCAGCCCCACTCCTCGCCCATGAACAGCAAAGGCGGCGAAGGGGCGAGCAGCAGTATGGCGCTCAGGCAGCGAAGGGTTTTCTCATTACTTAAACTGCTGAGCCTTTCTCCGTGCGCGCGGTTGCCCACCTGGTCGTGGTTCTGCAGGAAGTCCACGAAGCACGACGGCGCGAGGTGCGCGCTCGGCTCGCCGCGGGGCTCCTTGCTGAACGGCGACACCTCGCCCTGGTAGGCGAAGCCCTCGGCGAGGCAGCGCGCCAGGTGCCTGGCCGGCGCATCCGCGTAGGCCGCGTAGTAGCCGTCGGATTCGCCGGTGGCCAGCACGTGGTAGCCGTGGTGCGAGTCGTCGTTCCACTGCG
This sequence comes from Burkholderiales bacterium, assembly GCA_036259215.1. Lineage (GTDB taxonomy): Bacteria > Pseudomonadota > Gammaproteobacteria > Burkholderiales > SG8-39 > SCGC-AG-212-J23. The sequence continues at coordinate 4,092 of DATACE010000202.1, forward strand.
CGTCGTACTTCCCCGGGCCGAGGAAGCGCGCCTGGTTGGCGTCGTTCTCCAGGATGAGGTGGACGTGGCGCTCGTCGCGAAAGCGTTCACGAATTTTTTCCGACATCTCTTGAAGTACATGAAGCGGCGAATCGTCCTTGATCGCATGCACTGCGTCGAAGCGCAGGCCGTCGAAGTGGTATTCCTCGAGCCAGTAGAGCGCGTTGTGGATGAAGTAGTCGCGCACCTCGCGCCGGCCGAAGTCGATTGCCGCGCCCCAGGGCGTCTTGTGCTTCTCGGTGAAGAACTGCGGCGCATAGAGGTGCAGGAAGTTGCCCTTGGGCCCGAAGTGGTTGTACACCACGTCGAGGAACACCATCAGCCCGGCCTGGTGCGCCGCCTGCACCAGGTGCTTCAGCGCCTCGGGCCGCCCGTAGCGGCTGTCGGGCGCATAGGGCAGCACCCCGTCGTAGCCCCAGTTGCGCCGGCCGCTGAAGTCGGCAAGCGGCATGAGCTCGAGCGCCGTCACGCCGAGCTCTTTCAGATGGCCCAGCTTTTCGAGGATTGCGGCGTGGGTCCCTTTGGAAGAAAAGCACCCCACGTGCAGCTCGTAGATCACCGCCTCGGCCCACGGGCGGCCCTGCCAGCCGGCGTCCGCCCAGTCGAAGGCGGCCGGATCGACCACCTCGCTCGGGCCCTCGGCATCCTTCGCCTGGAAGCGCGAAGCGGGATCCGGGACCTCCTGCCCGCCGTCGATGCGATAGCCGTAGCGGCTGCCCGCCCGGGCCTGGTCGTGGACCAGCTCGAACCAGCCGTCGCCCGCGCCTTTCATCCTGAAAAATTTCCCGTTCAGGGAAAGTTCGACTTCGCCGGCGGCAGGCGCCCAAAGCCGAAAGCGTACGCCGCCGGCGGGCAGGACCTCGGCCCCGAAGGGCATGGCATGCCGCCTTACCGTTTTCGGCGCGGCCACCAGCGTTCCAGCAGCTCGGCCGCCCATTCCCGGCCGCCCAGGCCGAAGGCAAGGGCGAGCGCGAACACCAGGCCGGCAAGGACGATGAGGAAGCTCTGGCGGACGATGTCCCCGCCGATGCTCACCTGGTCGAGCGCGATCAGCACGACGAAGGTGACGATGGCGTACTGGGCGAGGCGCCCGAGCAGCTCGGCGTCCTGGATGTGCACGTTGCGGCAGTACGCGGTGATCGCATTGCCGATGAAGCGAGCAAAATATGCGCCGAAAGCGAGGATCAGCAGGGCCACCATCACCTTGGGAACGAACAGGATGATGCGCCCGAGGAGGTCGGTGACGTAGGCGAGGCCCAGGGTGTTGAAGCCGATCACCAGCGCGCCGAGGATCACCAGCCAGTACACCAGCACGCCGAGGATCTCGGTGGTGTCGCTCTCGATGCCGCCGTCGCGCAGGAAGCCGTCCAGCCCGGCGCGGTCGGTCACCACGTGGAAGTTCACCGCGCGCAGGCCGCGCACGATGGCGAAGCGCACCGCCTTGGCCACCAGCCAGCCGATGAGCAGGATGAGCAGCGCGAGGAACAGCCGCGGCAGCAGGTCTCCCACCTGGCGCAGGAACACGCGGATCGGCTCGAGCATCATGTCTATCTGGTTCATCTCCCCTCCTTCAGCAGCCCCTGGATCCCGGCGAGCGGCACCTGCAGCCAGTCGGGCCGGTTGTTGAATTCGTAGCGCAGCTCGTACAGCGCTTTTTCGAGCTCGAACAGCTTCAGCAGCCCGCGCACGTCGTCGAAGGATTCGAACAGGCCGCTGCCCTGCGTGCCCGCCTCGTAGGCCGAGAGGAACGCCTTGCGCACCTGCTGCTCCCAGGTATCCAGCGCGTTGCTGCGCGTCGCCGACCACTTGGCGTAGCTGAACGAGCGCAGCATGCCGGCGACGTCGCGCAGCGGCGAATGCTTGCGCCGCGCCTCCTCCAGCGGCCGCGACGGCTCGCCTTCGAAGTCGATGATGTAAAAGTCGTTGTTGGCCACCAGCACCTGCCCCAGGTGGTAGTCGCCGTGGTGGCGGATGCGCAGCGCCGGCCCGCGCGGCCCCTGGCACCCGTCGATCAGCGCGAAAAGCTTGTCCCGCTTCTCATTCAATTCGGCTGAATTGACCAGCGCAAGCGTTTGCTCGGCTTCCTTTCTTATGCTCGCCTTCCAGCTGTCCACGTTCGCCTGGTTCATCGCCGCCGGGTCGAAGGCCGGGTCGCCGGTCACGGCGGCGAAGGCGCGGTGCAGCTCGGCGGTGCGCGTGGCAAGCGTCTGGATGAGCAGCAGGTAGGCGCCGTGGTTCTCCTCGCCCACGCCGAGCTGCGTCTCGAGGAAGCGCTCCAGGTAGTCCAGCGTATAGCTCCAGCCGTCGCCCTGGTTGGGGCGATACGCCTGCAGCAGCGCAAGCGTGGTGGGCTCGCCGCTGCCGGTGGAGTACTCCACCGCCCCGGCGACGGGCACGCAGTTCGGAAAGCGCGCCACCTCGGTGAGGAAGCGCCCGACCTCGAGCTCCGGGTTGATGCCCGCGCGCAGCCGCCGATAGCATTTGAGGAACAGCCGCTCGCCCAGTGTCACGGAGGTGTTGGTCGCCAGGGTGTGCAGCTGCCCCAGGCCCAGGCCGGCGAGGTCGTCGCCGGCGATCTCGCCGAAGACCTGCGTAGGCGTGAAGCGCAGCGTGCCGCGCTCGGTCGTGAGGCTGCGGCCCTCGCCGATGGCGCGCACCACGTTGCGGCAGAACGCCTCGTCGGCAAGCGCGTCGCCCGACACGCCGACGTTGGCCTGCTGGCGCACGCGCGCCACCGTCGACTGCGCCAGCGCGCGCACCTGCTGCTCGTCGTCTTCCCAGCCCAGCGCGAGCGGCAGGAAGTAGGACGCCTCCCCCACCTCGAGGATCAGCAGCAGCCAGCTCAGGCCTCCTCCCGCGTCCCAGATGGCGTGGTCCTGCAGCCGGGCGCCTTTTACCGGCTCGCCCTTGGAGGCGTACCAGCGCTGCGACTCGATGTATCGCGGCAGCACCTCGCTTTCCAGCTGCGCGCGCAGCTTGTCGGCCATGCCCATGCGCCAGGGCACCACCTTGTCGCGGAAGAAGGACAGCCAGCCGTCGAACAGCACCAGCACCGGCGCCTCCTCGGGCACGATCATCTGCGTGTGCCAGGAGGGCGCCTGCGCGTCGGTGGCGAGGCGGAACCAGTAGAAGCCGTGCGCCGGGATGGTGAGCAGATAGGGCAGGTCGCCGACCGGCGGGAACGCGGTGCGCCCGAGCAGCTCGACCGGCACGCGGCCCTTGTACTTGCGCAGGTCGAGCTCCACCGGCTGCGCCGAGCGCGACAGGTTGGCGACGCACAGGATCGCCTCCTCGCCGAGCTCCCTCAGGTAGGCGAGGACCTTGCGGTTGCCCGGCCGCAGGAACGACAGCCTTCCCCTGCCGAAGGCATGGCTTTCCTTGCGGATGGCGAGCATGCGCTTGAGCCAGTTCAGCTGCGAGCCCGAGTCGCGCTCCTGCGCCTCGACGTTGACCGCCTCGTAGCCGTACAGCGCGTCCATGATCGGCGGCAGGTACAGGCGCTGCGGGTCGGCGCGCGAGAACCCGGCGTTGCGGTCCGGGCTCCACTGCATCGGCGTCCGCACCCCGTTGCGGTCTCCCAGGTAGATGTTGTCGCCCATGCCGATCTCGTCGCCGTAGTACAGGATCGGCGAACCGGGCATCGACAGCAGCAGGCTGTTCATCAGCTTGATGCGGTCCGGATGGTTCTCCATCAGCGGCGCGAGGCGCCGGCGGATGCCCAGGTTGATGCGCGCCTGCATGTCGGCGGCGTACATGCGGTACATGTAGTCGCGCTCGCGGCTGGTGACCATCTCGAGGGTGAGCTCGTCGTGGTTGCGCAAGAAAATCGCCCACTGGCAGATGTCCGGGATCTCGGGCGTCTGCTGCATGATCTCGACCAGCGGGTGGCGGTCCTCCTGCGCGATCGCCATGTACATGCGCGGCATCAGCGGGAAGTGGAACGCCATGTGGCATTCGTCGCCGTCGCCGAAGTAGGGCCGCACGTCCTCGGGCCACTGGTTGGCCTCGGCCAGCAGCACCTTGTTGGGATAGCTCTGGTCGATGAGCGCGCGGATCTGCTTCAGCACCGCGTGCGTCTCGGGCAGGTTCTCGTTGTTGGTGCCTTCGCGCTCCACGAGATACGGGATCGCGTCCAGCCGGAACCCGTCCACGCCCATGTCGAGCCAGTAGCGCATGGTGCGGAACACCGCCTTCAGCACGCTCGGGTTGTCGAAGTTGAGGTCGGGCTGGTGGCTGAAGAAGCGGTGCCAGAAGTAGGCCTTGGCCACCGGGTCCCAGGTCCAATTGGAGGTCTCGGTGTCGGTGAAGATGATGCGCGTGCCCTTGTACTTCTGCACCGTCTCGCTCCACACGTACCAGTCGCGCTTCTTCGAGCCCGGCGGCGCCCGCCGCGCCGCCTGGAACCAGGGATGCTGGTCGGAAGTGTGGTTCACCACCAGCTCGGTGATCACCTTCAGGTCGCGCCGGTGCGCCTCGCGCACGAACTGCTTGAAGTCCGCGATCGTGCCGTACTGCGGGTGCACGTTGTGGTAGTCCGAGACGTCGTAGCCGTCGTCCTTCAGCGGCGAAGGGTAGAACGGCAGCAGCCAGATCGCGTTGACGCCGAGCGCCTGGATGTAGTCGAGCTTGGCGGTGAGG
>DATACE010000203.1:0-6982 GCA_036259215.1 Burkholderiales bacterium
CTTTCGCGGCGCGGGCACCGAGGCGTTCTCGGCCGGCGCGGATATCTCCGAGTTCGACCGCATCCGCGCGCAGCAGGCCGCGGTCGCCGAATACGACGACCTGCTCGACCGGGTGCTGCAGGCCATCCAGGGCTCGCGCAAGCCGTCGGTGGCCATGATCTTCGGCTACTGCATGGGCGGCGGCCTGGAAGTGGCGTTGGCCTGCGACCTGCGCTACTGCTGCCGCTCGGCGCAGTTCGCCATTCCCGCGGCGAAGCTAGGGCTGGCGTACAACATCGAAGGGCACAAGCGCCTGCTGGAGACGGTTGGCCACGCGCGCGCACGCGAGATCATGTTCCTCGGCCGGCGCTATTCCGCGGACGACGCCTTCCAGCTGGGCCTCGTGAACCGGGTTCTGGACGATGCGCTGCTCGAGCCTCACGTTTCGGACGTCCTCACGACCCTGTGCGAGAACGCGCCGCTCGCCATCGCCAACAGCAAGACCATCCTCGAGGAATACGCAAAAGCCGAAGGCGCGCCCGACCACGCGGCGATGCGCGCTTCCATCGAGCGCTGCGCCCGGAGCGACGACTACCAGGAAGGCCGGCGCGCTTTCATGGAAAAACGCAAGCCCGCGTTCAAGGGCCAGTGAAGATCCAGGCGATCCGCGCGCGCCCGGTCGCCGCGCCCATGAAGCGCCCGCTCGCCACCGGAGGCGGCAAGCTCACCGAATCGGCGCTGCTCCTCATCGACCTGCAGACCGACCAGGGCATCGTCGGGCGCTCCTACCTGTTCGGCTTCGGCCGCCAGAACAACCTGCCTCCCATAGTGAAGGTAATCGAGGCGATGGCCGAGATGCTGAAGGGCGACGACGTGGCGCCTTTCGAGCTCGAGAAGAAGCTGCGCTCGCGCTACACGCTGCTCGGCGTGCACAACATCATCCTGTTCGCCCTATCCGGCATCGACATGGCGGCCTGGGACGCGCTCGCCCAGGCTCAAAGCCGGCCGCTGGTGCGCCTGCTGGGCGGCGTGCCGAAGGCGATTCCCGCGTACAACTCCAAGGGCCTGGGAATCATGGCTGCCTCCGAGGTCGCGAAGGAGGCCGAAGAGCTGGTCAACGAAGGCTTCAACGCGGTGAAGCTGCGCCTGGGTCGCCCGGAAGCAAAGCGCGACATCGATGCCCTGCGCGCGGTGAAAAAGGCCATCGGCCCCGACGTGACGCTGATGGTGGATTTCAACCAGGCGCTTTCCGTTGCCGAAGCGATTCGCCGCGGCCGCATGATCGACGAGGAGGGCGGCGTGCTGTGGATCGAGGAGCCGGTGCGCGCGGACGATTTCGCCGGCACGGCGCGCGTGGCGCGCGAAGTGCGTACGCCGATCCAGATCGGCGAGAACTTCATGGGCGCCGAGCAGATGGCGCAGGCGCTCGCTGCGGGCGCCTGCGACTACGTCATGCCGGATGCGCAGCGCATCGGCGGCGTCACCGGCTGGATGCGCGCGGCGGCGCTGGCGCAGGCCGCGGGTATGGAGATGTCCAGCCATCTTTTTCCGGAAGTGAGCTGCCAGCTGCTGGCGGTGACGCCGACCTGCCACTGGCTGGAGTTCGTCGACTGGGCCGAGCCCGTGCTGCAGGAGCCGCTCGCGTTGAAGGACGGCTGCGTCGCCGTGCCCGAGAAGCCGATGCAGTGGAACGAGGAAGCGGTCCGGCGCTACAGCCTTTGATGTTCACCCGGCACTTCGCGCATTGGCCGCCCGGCCAACCGAGGACTCTCGAGCTGCCGCGAGAAACGGTGTACCGCAACCTCGAGCGCAGCGCGGCGCTGCATCCGGAGCGCGCGGCCATCGACTATTACGGCCGCCGGCTGAGCTACGCCGAGCTCAAGCGCCAGGTCGACGCGCTCGCCGGCTGGCTGCAGCAGCGCTGCGGCGTCGCGCGCGGCGACCGGGTGCTGGTTTTCCTGCAGAACAGCCCGCAGTTCGTCATCGCCTTCTATGCCATCCTGCGCGCCGACGCGGTGGTCGTGCCGGTCAACCCGATGAACCGCACCGACGAGCTGCGCCACTATGTGGAGGACTCCGATGCGCAGGTGGCCATCGTGGGCGAGGACGTCCTGCGTGAGATCGCGCCCATTTTCCTAAAGCACTGCATCGTGGCGGCCTATGCCGACTACCTGCCCGAGGCGACCGATCTGCCGATGCCCGAGTTCCTCAAGGTCAGCGCGCCGTCGGCGAGCTGGCGCGAGGCGATCTCGGCGAACCTGCCACCGGGACCCCATCGCGCGGGTCCGGACGATCTCTCGGTCATGCCCTATACCTCCGGGACGACCGGGAAACCCAAGGGTTGCATGCACACGCACGCCAGCCTGCAGGCCACCACGGTGCCCTATCTCAACTGGCGCGGCACGCAGGAGGACTGCGTGGTCCTGTGTGCGCTGCCGCTGTTCCACGTCACCGGCATGCAGGCCGGCATGAACTCGCCGCTGCACCTCGCGGCCACCATCGTGCTGCTGTCGCGATGGGACCGCGACTGCGCGGCGCTGCAGATCGAGCGCGCCCGGGTAACCAACTGGTCGGCGATCACGACGATGATGGTGGACTTCCTGTCCAATCCCAGGCTGGCGCACTACGACCTGTCGTCGCTGCGCGTGCTGGGCGGCGGCGGCGCGGCGATGCCCGAGGCGCTCGCGCGCAAGCTCGAGGAAGTGATCGGCCTGCCGTTCGTCGAGGGCTACGGCCTGTCCGAGACCATGGCGCCCACGCATATCAATCCGCCGCATCGCCCCAAGCGACAGTGCGGCGGCATTCCGTTCTTCAACACGGATGCCAGGGTGATCGACCCGGAGAGACTGAACGAGCTGGGCGCGGGCGAGGTCGGCGAGATCATCGTCCACGGCCCGCAGGTATTCCGCGGCTACTGGAAGCAGCCCGAGGCCACCGCGCAGGCGTTCCTCTTGCACGACGGCAAGAGCTTCTTTCGCACCGGCGACCTGGGCTATTACGACGAGGACGGCTACTTTTTCATCACCGACCGCCTCAAGCGCATGATCAACTGTGCCGGCTACAAGGTCTGGCCGGCGGAGGTCGAAGCCATGCTGTACGCGCATCCGGCGATCCAGGAGGCCTGCGTCGTCGGCGCGCGCGACGCCTACCGCGGGGAGACCGTCAAGGCTGTCGTGGTTTTGAAGAAGAATCTTTCCGAAAACCCGAAAGCCCAAGACATCATCGACTGGGCGCGCGAGAAAATGGCGGCCTTCAAGGTGCCGCGCATCATCCAGTTCGTGGAGGAGCTGCCGCGCACGGGGACCGGCAAGGTGTTCTGGCGTAAATTGCAGGAAGAGGAGAATCGCAAGTGAGACTGGTTTTCGGGTTGCTGTTGGTCTTGCCGTTTCAGGTCTTTGCGCAGGTGGAGATCGGCAAGCCCTGGGCGCGTGCCACGGCCCCGGGGGCGAAGGTGGCGGCGGGCTACATGAGCATCCGCAACAAGGCGGCTTCAGCCGACCGGCTGATCGGCGTCACCTCGGCGGCCGCGGCGCGCGTCGAGACGCACGTGACGCTGCGCGACGGCGACATCATGCGCATGCGCGAGGTGAAGGGCTACGACATTCCGGCGGGCGGCCGCTTCGAGCTCGAGCCCGGCGGCGCCCACCTCATGTTCGTCGACATCCGGCAGCCGTTCCGCGAAGGCGAGCGCGTGGCCGCCACCCTCACCTTCGAGAAGGCCGGCGAGGTCAAGGTGGAGTTCCAGGTGGAAAAGCTGGGCGGCCACCGCCACTAGAACAGCTGCCGGCCCAGCCACCACGCGAGGCCCGCCATGAAAGCCGAGCACGGAATGGTGAGCACCCAGGCCCAGACGATGGTGCCGGCGATGCCCCAGCGCACCGCCGAGACGTTATGGGCCGCACCAACCCCCACGATGGCGCCGGTGATCGTGTGGGTGGTCGATACCGGGATGCCGAGCGCCGCGGTCGAGAACAGCGTGAGCGCGCCGCCGGTCTCCGCGCAGAATCCGCCTACCGGCTTCAGCTTGGTGATGCGCTGTCCCATGGTCTTCACGATGCGCCAGCCGCCGAAGGCGGTGCCCAGCGCGATGGTCACGTAGCAGGCGACCACGATCCAGTAGGGAATCGGATCGTCGGTCGCGAGCTGCCCGGCCGCGATCAGCAGCATCCAGATGATGCCCACGGTCTTCTGTGCGTCGTTGCCGCCGTGGCCGAGGCTGTACGCCGCGGCGGACGCGAGCTGCATGCGCCTGAACCAGCGGTCCACCTTGCTGGGCGAGCTGCGGGCGAACAGCCACGACACCGTCAGCATCATGAGCGCGCCCAGCGTCATGCCGAGGAACGGCGAGACGAAGATGAAGGCCACGGTTTTCAGGATGCCCGGAGCGAGCAGCGCCCAGACGCCTGCTTTCGACACCGCGGCGCCGATCAGCCCGCCGATCAGGGCATGCGAGGAGGAAGACGGAATGCCGTAGTACCAGGTGATGATGTTCCAGGCGATGGCCCCGATGAGCGCGCCGAATACCACGTAGTGATCGACGATGGCCTGGTCCACGATGCCGCTGCCGACGGTCCTGGCGACGCTGAGGTGAAACACGAACAGCGCAGCAAAATTGAAGAAAGCGGCCATCAGCACCGCCTGGTAGGGCTTGAGCACGCGCGTGGAGACCACCGTGGCGATGGAGTTGGCCGCGTCGTGAAAGCCGTTCATGAAGTCGAAGGCGAGCGCGATGAGCACGAGCGCGATCACCACCCCCAGGCTGATCTGGGCGGCGGCGTCCATCAGGAATTTTCGAGAACGATGCCTTCGACGACGTTCGCTACGTCCTCGCAGCGGTCGGTGATGGTCTCCAGCAGGTCGTAGATCACCCGCAGCTTCATCACCTGCTTGAGGTCGTTCTCCTCGCGGAACAGCTTGGACACGCCCGCGCGCATCACCCGGTCGGCGTCGGACTCCAGGCGGTCGATCTCCTCGCAGCACTTGAGGATCGCCTCGGGGCGCTTCACGTTGGTGAGCAGGCTTACGGCCAGCTTCACCCGGTCGCAGGACATCTGGCAGATCTCCGCGAGCTGCTTGGCCTCCGGGGTGACGCGCCGCAGGTCGTACAGCGCCACCGACTCGGCCACGTCCTGGATCAGGTCCAGGATGTCGTCCATGGAGGTGATGAGGGCGTGGATCTGCTCCCGGTCGAACGGCGTGATGAAGGTCTTGTGCAGCAGGGTGATGGTCTCGTGCGTGATCTTGTCGGCGGCGCGCTCGGCGGCGTCGATGCGCTGCGCGTGCGCGTCCAGCTCGGTGAACGTGCCGATCATCTTCGCCAGCTCGCGGCTGCCCTCCACGATGCGCTCGGCGTGGGCATTGAACAGGTCGAAGAACTTGCCCTCGCGGGGCATCAGCCTGCCGAGCATCGTTAGGGCTCCCTGTAGCTCAATCCGAGCGATGTTAGCCGTTCTATGTCTTCGGCGCGCAACCCCCAGTCCCGCAGCGCTGCGTGCCCGCCCTCGCCGCGCTCGGGCGGCGCGCGCCGCACGGCCGCGGGCGTGCGCGAGAAGCGCGGCGCCGGGGCCGGCTGCTCCACCCCGGCGAGATTCACGAAGCTGCCGCGCGCAACGCTGTGCGGATGGCGCCGCGTCTCGGAGAACGACAGCACGGGCGCGAAGCAGGCGTCCGAGCCTTCGAAGACCTGGCACCATTCCTCGCGGGTCTTCGTCAGAAACACCTCGGTAAATCTACGTCTCGTCTCCGGCCAGCGTGGGCGGTCGTACTGGCCAGGCAGGTCCTCGTTTTCAAGCTTCAATCGCGAGAGGAGCTCGGCATAGAACTTTCCCTCGATGGAGCCGATCGAGACGTATTGGCCGTCCTTCGTCTCGTACACGTCGTACCACGGCGCGCCGCCGTCGAGCAGGTTGACCCCTCTTTGCTCCGACCAGTTGCGCGAGGCAAGAAACCCGGAGAACATCGCCGCGAGCAGCGAGGCGCCGTCGACCATCGCCGCGTCCACCACCTGGCCGCGGCCGGAGCGGCTTGCCTCGAGCAGGGCACAGGCCACGCCGAAGCCGAGCAGCATGCCGCCGCCGCCGAAGTCGCCGACCAGGTTGAGCGGCTGCACCGGCGGCTGGTTCTGGCGCCCGAAGGCGTTCAGCACGCCGGACAGCGCGATGTAGTTGATGTCGTGGCCGGCGCGCGGCGCGAGCGGGCCGGTCTGGCCCCAGCCGGTCATGCGGCCGTAGACCAGGCGCGGGTTCTTCGCCAGCGCAGCGTCCGGCCCGAGGCCGAGCCTTTCCATCACGCCCGGCCGGAAGCCCTCGATCAACGCGTCGGCGTGCGAGACGATCTCGAGAATCGCCGCCTTGGCAGTGTCCTTCTTCAGGTCCAGGGTGAAAGACCGCTTGCCGCGCATGAGGACGTCGTACCATCGCTCGCGCGTGAGGCCGAGGTCGCTCGATTCGGGCCGGTCCACGACCAGCACGTCGGCCCCCATGTCGGCGAGCAGCATGCCGGCGAAGGGAGCGGGCCCGATCGCCTCGAACTCGAGCACCTTGATTCCGGACAGCGGTCCCATGACTCGATAATACCTAATGGCTGCACGCTATCCCGAGCGCATCGTCTGCCTCACCGAGGAAACCACCGAGACGCTGTACCTCCTCGGCGAGGAGCGGCGCATCGTCGGCATCTCGGGCTACACCGTGCGCCCGCCGCGTGCGCGGCAGGAGAAACCGAAGGTCTCGGCATTTCTTTCTGCAAAAACCGAGCGCATTCTCGAGTTGAAACCGGATCTGGTGCTCGGCTTCTCGGACCTGCAGGCCGACATCGCGCGGGACCTCGCCAAGGCGGGCCTCAACATCATGATCTTCAACCAGCGCTCGGTGGCGCAGATCCTGTCGATGATCCAGACGCTTTCCTCGATGGTCGGGGCAGGCGACAAGGGCGCCGCCCTGGTCCGGAACCTGGAAGACAATCTTGCGCAGATCGGCGAGGCCGGAAGAGCCTTTCCCCGCAAACC
>DATACE010000204.1:0-1816 GCA_036259215.1 Burkholderiales bacterium
TCCACGGCTCTTCTGGTACAACTCCAAGCACGGCTGGTGCCCTGCGTGCTATGGCACCGGCCTTCGACTCGACGAAGTGCAATGGGACGACGAGCGCGCGCGCACCGGCGCCGAGGACCATATCCTCGACTCCTGGATCGAATGGCTCGAGGTCGACCAGGCCTGCCCGCAATGCGACGGCCGGCGCCTCAACAAGGAGGCGCTCGCGGTGCGCTGGCGCAGCCAGAGCATCTCGCACTACTGCGCTTTGCCGATTCAGGACCTGAGGACATTCTTCGGCAACACCCGCGTGGCAGGCCGCGAAGGCGAGATCGCCCGCGATATCCTGGCGGAGCTGAACGCGCGCCTGGGCTTCCTCGAGGAAGTGGGCCTGGGCTATCTCACGCTCGACCGCTCGGCGCCCACCCTGTCGGGCGGCGAGGCGCAGCGCATCCGCCTCGCGGCGCAGCTCGGCTCGAACCTGCGCGGCGTGTGCTACATCCTGGACGAGCCGACCATCGGGCTGCACCACCGCGACAACCGCATCCTGCTCGACGTGCTGGAGAAGCTCGAGGCCAAGGGCAACTCGCTGGTGGTGGTGGAGCACGACGAGGACACGATCCGCCGCGCGCACCACGTGATCGACCTCGGACCCGGCGCGGGCAAGCTCGGGGGCCGGGTGATCGCGCAAGGCGACGCCGAGGACCTGATGCAGCATCCGCAGTCGCTGACCGGCAAATTTTTGAGACAGCCGCTGAAGCATCCCTTGCAGCCGCGCCGCGCCGTTCCGAGAGGGGCCGAATTCCTCGACGTCAGGAAGGCGCAGCTGCACAATCTGAAGAACCTGGACGCGCGCGTCCCGCTCGGCCGCCTGACGGTAGTCACCGGCGTGTCGGGCTCGGGCAAGTCCACCCTCGCGCGCGACGTCCTGTACGAGTCGCTGGTCCAGCGCGCGCCCGTGGGCTGCAAGGGCGTCTCCGGCAAGGAGCACATCGAGCGCGTTCTCGAAGTCGACCAGACGCCGATCGGCAAGACGCCGCGCTCCTGCCCCGCCACCTATGTCGGCTTCTGGGACAACGTGCGCCGCCTGTTCGCCGACACCAGCGAGGCGCGCATGCGCGGCTGGACCGCCGGCCGCTTCTCGTTCAATACCGCGGGCGGGCGCTGCCCCGCCTGCGAGGGCCAGGGGATCAAGAAGATCGAGATGTCCTTCCTCCCTGACGTGAAAGTGCTTTGCGAGGGCTGCAGCGGCGCGCGCTTCAATCCCGAGACGCTGCAGGTGAAGCTGCGCGGCAGGACCGCCGGCGAGGTGCTCGGGATGAGCGTGGACGAGGCGCTGGAGTTTTTCGCCGCGCACGCGGCGATCCAGCGTTGCCTGCAGCTCCTGCAGGACGTGGGCCTGGGCTACCTGACGCTCGGACAGCAGAGCCCCACCCTGTCGGGCGGCGAGGCGCAGCGCATCAAGCTGGTCTACGAGCTTGCAAAGACAAGCGCCGTCAAAACCCTGTACGTGCTCGACGAGCCGACGGTCGGCCTGCACATGGCCGACGTGGAGAAGCTGATCCGCGTGCTGCACCGCCTGGTCGCCTCCGGCAACACGGTCGTGGTGATCGAGCACAACCTGGACATCGTCGCCGAAGCCGACTGGATCCTGGACCTCGGCCCCGAAGGCGGCGGCCGGGGCGGCAGCCTCGTCTACCAGGGAGCGCCCGAAGGCATGCGCAAGGGCCACACCGCCGAGGCGCTCAGCCCATTTCTCGCGCAAAGGCGGTAATCCTGATGCTGGTGGCGCCGGCGCTGTGGAGCAGCGCGGGCGTGGTCACGCGCCATATCGAGC
>DATACE010000205.1:0-2084 GCA_036259215.1 Burkholderiales bacterium
GCGGCCGGGGTGGAGTACTACCTGCCGCTGTTTTTCGAGTCGGTCGCCACCCTGTTCGATTACCTGCCCGCCGACGCCACGCTCGCCCTGCACCACGACGTCAGCACCGCGGTAAACGAGTTCTGGCGCGACGCCACCACGCGCCACAAGATGGCCGGCGGCGACCCCGACCGGCCGCTGCTCGCGCCGCGCGAGCTTTTCGTCACCGCAGAAGAGTTCTTTCTCAGGGTCAAGAATTTCGCTCGCGTCGACATCGACCCTGAAATGGGGTCAGACCCCGTTTCCCAGCCCGTTGATACTGCACCCCTTCCGCCGGTGGCGGTCGACCGGCGCGCCGCCGACCCGCTGGTGGCGCTGAAGCGCTTCGTCGAAAGCGCGGGGCTGCGCGTCATGGTCGCGGCCGAGTCGCCCGGCCGGCGCGAGACGATGTCGGCGTATTTCGCCGAGTACGGGCTGCGGGCCGCCATGTGCGGCGCCTACGAGGAGTTCCGCAGCGGCAGCGCGCCCTTCGCGCTGTGCGTCGCGCCGCTCGCGCACGGCTTCATGGTCCCCGCGGAAGGCTGGGCGGTGGTTACCGAGGCCGAGCTTTACGCCGGCGTGGTGCGCCGGCGCACGCGGGCCGCCGAGAAGCGCATCTCGGTCGAAGGCATGCTGCGCGACCTCTCGGAGCTCAAGGTGGGCGACCCGGTGGTGCACGAGCAGCACGGCATCGGCCGCTACCAGGGGCTCATGAACCTGGACATGGGCGACGGCGCGAACGAGTTCCTGCTGCTGGAATACGAGGGCGGCGACAAGCTCTACGTGCCGGTGTCGCAGCTCGGCGTGATCGGGGGCCACAGCGGCGCGCAGCCGGAGGAAGCGCCGCTGCACAAGCTGGGCAGCGGCCAGTGGGACAAGGCGAAGGCGCGCGCCGCCAAGCAGGTGCGCGACACCGCCGCCGAGCTGCTCGCCCTGTATGCCAAGCGCGCCGCGCGCCTGGGCCATTCCTTCGCGGTGAAGCAGCACGACCTGGAGGCATTCGCCGACGGCTTCGGCTTCGAGGAGACGGTGGACCAGGCGACGGCGATCGAGTCGGTGGTCAACGACATGACCTCGGGCAAGCCGATGGACCGCCTGGTGTGCGGCGACGTGGGCTTCGGCAAGACCGAGGTGGCGCTGCGCGCGGCGTTCGTCGCGGTCGCCGACCAGAAGCAGGTGGTGATCCTGTGCCCCACCACCCTGCTTGCCGAGCAGCACCTGCAGACCTTCAGCGACCGCTTCGCGGAGTGGCCGGTCAGGATCGCCGAGCTCTCGCGGTTTCGCAGCGGCAAGGAAGCTACGGAGATCATCCGCAAGCTCGAAACCGGCGAGATCGACATCGTCATCGGCACGCACAAGCTGCTGTCCAAGGACGTGAAGCTCAAGCGCCTGGGGCTGGTGATCATCGACGAGGAGCACCGCTTCGGCGTGCGCCAGAAGGAGGCGATGAAGCGCCTGCGCGCGGAGGTGGACGTCCTCACCCTCACCGCCACCCCGATCCCGCGCACGCTCGCGATGTCGCTCGAAGGCATCCGCGACTTCTCGGTGATCGCCACCGCGCCGCAGAAGCGCCTGGCGATCAAGACCTTCGTCTCGCCCTGGTCGGAGGGCCTGATCCGCGAAGCGGTGATGCGCGAGCTCAAGCGCGGCGGCCAGGTGTACTTCCTGCACAACGAGGTCGAGAGCATCGAGAGGATGGGAGAACGGCTCGCGCGCCTGCTGCCGGAGGCGAGGCTCGCCATCGCCCACGGCCAGATGCGCGAGCGCGAGCTCGAGCGCGTGATGCGCGAGTTCACCGCGCAGCGCTACAACGTGCTGCTGTGCTCCACCATCATCGAGACCGGCATCGACATCCCCACCGCCAACACCATCGTCATCAACCGTGCCGACCGGTTCGGGCTGGCGCAGTTGCACCAGCTGCGCGGCCGCGTCGGGCGCTCGCATCACCAGGCGTACGCCTACCTCCTCACCCCGCCGGAAGATGCGCTGAGCAAGAACGCGCAGAAGCGCCTGGAAGCCATCCAGATGATGGAAGAGCTCGGCTCCGGGTTCTACCTCGCCATGCA